>JASHPR010000664.1 GCA_030038015.1 Streptosporangiaceae bacterium | reverse complement strand
GCGGTCTCGGCCGCCCGGCGCCTGGCCGCCCCGCCGGCGCTCAGCAGGGACACCCCGGCCGCCGCCGTCACCACCCACAGGACCAGCGCCACTAGTGCCACGCTGCTTCCTCCGCACTGCCGGTTCCCGTCCCACGCATCAGGCTAGCCGACGCCTGGCAGGCCGGTTCCCGCGCCCGGCGCGCCCGGGAACCGGATCCGGCGCTGTCCGGGTTTGATGACCGCAATCAGCCTCTGACGTGCCAATTCACGGCATGGACGGGCGCCGCTCCGGCCCTGCCGCCCGCTGCGGGACCTGTTGTCGTAACTAGCTGTAGTCGTATCTTCGCAGCGTGTATAACTAGAACCCCGCGCGGGAACGGGGGAGCCGCGAGTCGCGGAGGGGGACCGTCGTCCCGGCCTGGCGAGCACCGGCGCGACCGCCGGAGGCCGCCAGCGCCGAACGTACGAGGGTCGCGACGAGCGGTTGGGGATCTTCGTCCTGTGGGCGGCGCCACCCGGGGGCGTGGCGCCGCCCACAGGCGAAGCACCCCCGCTCCGGGGTCAGCTCAGCGCGCTGATCTTTGCGGCCAGGTCGAAGTCGGCCGCCGTGAGCCCCCCGGCCGAGTGCGTCGACAGCGTCAGCGTCACCTTGTTCCACTCGATCAGGATGTCCGGGTGGTGGTTGGCCTGCTCGGCCAGGTAGGCCACGGCCCCGGCGAAGAGGAACGCTCCCCTGAAATCACTCTGCGTAACCGTGCTGACGATGCTGCTGCCCTGGCGCGCCCAGCCGGGCACCTGCCCCAGCCGGCCGGCTATCTCATCCTCGGTAAGCAATGTCATGTCTCCCGACTATCACACAACGCGCGCGGCCGGACCACGATGCGGCGCCGTGCGCCGGATCGCCGCCGCGCGCTCGGTAGGCTGACTCCTGCCGGGGCGCCATGGCAGCGCCGCGACCCGGCCCGACCGCTTGCAGCCGCAACTTGATGCCGCCGAGAGGGTGCCGCCGCATGGAGCAGAGGTGCCGCCCGGCCGTGGAGCGCCGATGACAGACCCGAATGCGCCGCAGCTTCGCCGCACGCCGCTGACCGCCGTGCACGAGCGCCTCGGCGCGACCCTGACCGGCTTCGCCGGCTGGCTGATGCCGCTGCGCTACGGCAGCGAGACCGCCGAGCACAACGCGGTGCGCACGGCGGCGGGGCTCTTCGACCTCTCGCACATGGGCGAGATCACGGTCACCGGGCCCGGTGCCGCCGCGGCGCTCGACTACGCGCTGACCGGCCAGCCGTCGGCGCTGGCCCCGGGCCGCGCCAGGTACACCATGATCTGCTCGGAGGACGGCGGGATCCTCGACGACCTGATCGTCTACCGGCTGGCCGCCGGCGAGTTCCTCGTCGTCGCCAACGCCGCCAACACCGCGGTGGTCTTCGACGCCCTGGCCGCCAGGTCCGCCGCCCGGGCGCAGGTCACCGATCGCACCGCCGAGTACGCCCTGATCGCCCTGCAGGGCCCGAACGCGGCGGCGATCCTGGCCCAGCTGACCGACGCCGATCTGGCCGTGGTGCGGTACTACGCCAGTTACCCGGCGTCCGTCGCCGGCCGGGAGGTCCTGCTGGCCCGGACCGGCTACACCGGCGAGGACGGCTTCGAGCTGTTCACCAGGCCCGAGGACGCCGAGCCGGTCTGGGACGCCCTCACCGAGGCTGGCTCGGCGCACGGGCTGGCCGCCGCGGGCCTGGCAGCGCGGGACACGCTCCGGCTGGAAGCCGGGATGCCGCTCTACGGCAACGAACTCGGGCCGGACGTCACCCCGTTCGACGCGGGCCTGGGCCGCGTGGTCAAGCTTGACAAGCCGGGTGACTTCGTCGGCCGCGCGGCGCTCGAGCGGCGGGCCACGGCAGCGCCGCAGCGCGAGCTCGTGGGCCTGGCCAGCCGCTCCCGGCGGGTGCCGAGGCACGGGTACGACGTGCTCTGGGACGGGACCGCCTGCGGGAAGGTGACCAGCGGCGCCCCCTCCCCCACGCTCGGCAGGCCGATCGCCATGGCCTACGTCGCCCCTGACGTCGCCGCCAAGGCGCGCAATGCCGCGCAGGACGGCGGGCCCGGCACGCTCGCCGTCGACATCAGGGGCAGCACGGTCCCCGCTGACCTGGTGCCGCTGCCGTTCTACCGCCGGCCGGCCTGACCGGCGGCCGCTCAACTCGCAGAGGAGAGGGCACCATGACCGTTCCCGACCAGCTTTACTACACCCGCGAGCACGAGTGGGTGGCCATCACCGGGTCCACCGCGTCCGTCGGTATCACCGACCATGCGCAGCAGGCGCTGGGGGACGTCGTCTACGTCTCAGCGCCCGCGGCGGGGAGCAAGGTGACGGCGGGGGAGCCTTGCGGGGAGGTCGAGTCCACCAAGTCGGTGAGCGACATCTTCTCGCCGGTCGACGGCGAGGTGACCGAGGTCAACGCGGAGGTCGAGGAGAACCCCGGCCTGGTCAACGCCGACCCGTACGGCGCGGGCTGGCTGTTCAAGGTCGCCCTGCCCGGCGGCGGCGGCAACCTGCCGCCCGGCCTGATGTCCGCCGCCGAATACGAAGAGCTCATCGCCGGCGAGGAATGAGCATGCCAGTCGCCGCCGGGGAGCTGCAGCGTTATGACGCGGCCACGGCCCACCTCGAGCCGCCGTTCGCCGCGGTGGACCTGGCGGCCCTGCGCGCAAACGCCGAGGTGATGCGGCTGCGCGCCGGCGGCAAGCCGATCCGGCTGGTGACCAAGTCGGTGCGGTGCCGCCGGCTGATCGAACTTGTGCTGGCCATGGACGGCTTCCGCGGCCTCCTGGCGTTCACCCTTCCCGAGGCGCTCTGGCTGGCCGCAGCCGGGACGAGCGACGACATCCTCGTCGCCTACCCGACGGCCGACCGCGCGGCACTGGCCAGGCTGGCCACGGACGCGGCGGCCGCCGCCGCGGTCACGGTCATGGTGGACTGCCCGGAGCACCTTGACATGATCGAGAAGGCCGCCGCGGGCGTGGCGGAGCCGCACCGGGTGCGCGTCTGCATCGACATCGACGCCAGCTACCAGGCGCTGCGCGGGCTGCTGCGGGCCGGGGCGCGCCGGTCCCCGGTCCGGACGCCGGCCGAGGCGGCCGCCCTGGCCGGCGCGATAACTGCGAGGCCCGGGCTGCGCCTGGCCGGCGTGATGGCGTACGAGGGGCAGATCGCCGGGGTCGGCGACAGCCCGCCCGGCCGTCCGCTGTACGGCATGGCGATCCGCTACATGCAGCGGCAATCCAGGGCCGAGCTTGCCCGGCGCCGGGCGGCGATCATCGCGGCCGTGCGCGCGGTGGCGCCGCTCGAGTTCGTCAACGGCGGCGGCACGGGCTCGCTGGAGAAGACGGCGGCCGAGGCGGCGGTCACCGAGATCGGCGCCGGATCCGGGCTCTACCAGCCCAGGCTGTTCGACGCCTACCGCGGCCGCCACGGCCAGCCCGCGGCGTTCTTCGCGCTCCCCGTGGTGCGCAGGCCAGGGCCGGGGGCTGTCACCGCGCTCGGCGGCGGCTACCTGGCCTCGGGTGCCCCCGGCCCGTCCAGGCTGCCGGCCCCGTATCTCCCCGCCGGGCTGCGGCTGGATCGCCAGGAGGGCGCCGGCGAAGTGCAGACGCCGCTGCTCGGCGCGGCCGCGGACCGGCTGCGGATCGGCGACCGGGTGTGGCTCAGGCACGCCAAGGCCGGCGAGTTGTGCGAGCGGTTCAACGAGCTGCACCTGATCGAGGGCGCACGGGTGGTCGCGGCCGCGCCGACCTACCGCGGGGAGGGCAAGGCATTCCTGTGAGACCAGGGCTGTGAGACCATGATCGAAGGCGCGCAGCGCTGCGCGGCCGCGATTGTGAGGGCGCCATGGCCGAGCCCGGCAGCACCCCTGGGACACCGCCCGAGCACCCGCCGCGGCGCCGCGCCGGGCGGATCATCTTCTGGGCGCTGACCGGGCTCGCCGCCGCGGCGCTGATCACCAGCATCGCGATCCCGGTCCTGACGATCCAGCCTTATCTGGAGCTGTCGACATCGATGCAGCCGACGCTCGCCCCCGGCGACCGCATCTTCACCGCGACCGGATCCGGCGTGCGCCCCGGCGACGTCGTCGTCCTCCGGGTGCCCGCGAAAATATCCGGCACAAACGACCTCTTCGTGAAGCGCGTGATCGGCGTGGCCGGCGACCACGTCGCCTGCTGCGACGCCAGGGGGCGGATCACCGTCAACGGGAAGCCGCTGACCGAGAACTACCTCTACCCGGGCGACCGCCCGTCGATGACGAGCTTCTCGGTCACCCTCCGCAAGGGCCAGATCTGGGTCATGGGCGATCACCGGAACATCTCCATCGACTCCCGCAAGTGGGGCCCGGTCCCGGCCGGCGGCGTCGTCGGCCAGGTCCTGTTCGTCAGCCACGGTTCGACGATCTCCGCGCTCCGCACCCCGCGGACCTTCGTCTCCGACGGCCTGGCGCCGGCGGACACCCGCCCGGACGTGTACCTGGCGCTGGCGCTCGTGGCGGCGGCTTCCGCCGCGGCGCTGCTGCTCCTGACCGCCTTCGGCGGCACCCGCTTCGCGATCCGCAGGCGCCGCTCCCGCCGCGGCGCTCCCGCCGTGCCGGCGGTCCAGCCGCTGTTCGGGGTCCAGCGGGTGCCGACCGACCATCCCGGCGGTACGGCCGGCGCGTGACCTGCGCACGCCGTGTGCGGCCCGGCGGGCTCCCGGTCAGGCCCTGCTGGCCGCTACTTCCGGCGTCTGCCCCAGATCCTGAGGATGGTCACCCCGACGACCGCGAGGCCCACGGCGGCCAGCGCCAGGCGCACCTCGGGGCGTGCGGCCTCCTCGAGCGCCCGCTGCCGCAGCCTGCGTATGTTGCCGGCCGGGCTGACCCGTTCCGCGAGCGTGTCGATGGTCTGCGCCAGGTTCTCCCGGGTGCGCTCGATCTGCGCGACAATCGCGTCCGGATTGGTCCTGGTCACCGTCCCGCGCACGACGACCGTGCCGTGCGTCTCGGCAGCGCTGTCCGGATCGGCCATCGCAAGCGTCCCTTCTGTGCCGCCGCCCCCTTGGCGTGACCGGCGTTCCCGCTAGTCTCCCAGGCTGGCGCCGGGGGCGAACGGCCGGGCCGGCAAGCGGGCACGGCGGGTCACCCGCTGGCCGGTGAAATGTACCGCCGTTTGGCACGCCATCGTGCTCTTTGGCCCATTCTTGCGCGCGGATGCCCGCCAGGCGCGGGCCCGCGGTCCCGGGCGGAGGGTGCCCGGGACCGCGGGGCAGGGACGCGTGACCTGGCGGTCAGCCCGTCGCGGTGGCCAGCTGCTGGGCGCCCCGGATGACCGCCTGGCACGCGGCGATCTGCGCGCCCACCGCGGGCACCTGCCGGTCGCTGAACGCGGCCGCTTCCAGCTCTCCCTTGATCTGTTCGGCGAGATGGTCCCTGACCACCTCCAGGCCGCGCAGCGCCTGGCCGGTGTGGATGTACACCTGGTCGCCCGGGCTGCTGCTGTCGATGGCGTTCGTGTCGGCCTGCAGCGTGTACGCGGCGAAGTCACCGACGCTGGAGTTGAGCTGCTTGTAGCACTCCCCCAGGGTGGTGACGCCCGGAGCGCTCAGCGCCTGGTTCGGGTCACCCAGGATCTGGGTGATCACCCGGCCATCGTGCTCGTAGTCGTCCCGCAGCCCGGTCAGGTACATGATGGTCGGCCGGATGTCGGTCTCGTCCACCCACGGGCCGGGGAAGTGGTCCTGGTACACCTCGACCTCACCGCTGTTCGCGCCCGACGAGGTCGTGCCCTGGTTCGCGGCCGGGCCGTCCAGCCCGAGGTGGCGCACCCCGGGCCCGACGAACGCCACGTAGTTGGTGTTGACCTCGGCGGAGTAGTCGCCGTGGTCCCAGGCGTAGTCGTCGGTCTGGTAAACGCACCCGCCCAGCCCGGAGGCGTCGCAGCTGGTCGAGCCCGTCTGCAGGTAGTAGTCGGGATTGGCGAACATGGCCAGCGTCGGCGTCCGGGCGGGGTCGGCGTCGACCATGTGCAGGATGGCCTCCTCCGTCGGGTCGGCCAGGTACTCAGCGAGTTTCTGGTGCGCGTTCCCGGTGTAAGGGTCGTCCGCGGTCAGGCCGGCCACGGCGTGCTCGAAGGTCCGGACCGTGGAGCTGTCCGGGCCCGGGTTGCCGGTCAGGTAGAACTCCGGCGCGGTGTCGGCCTCCAGGCTGAACGGGGTGGTGTTCCCTTCCTCCTCGGCCAGCAGGCCGGTGACGTTCCCGTCCAGCTCGCCGAACGACCCGGACGGGTAGGTGCACAGCACGTCCGGCGTCACCGTGTCGCCGCTGACGGTGGCGCCGTCACAGGTGGCCGGCGTGGGCTGGATGGCCCGGCCCACGTTGGCCCCTGCCTCGTGGTCACCCTCGTCGGAGCTCACGATGAACAGGGTGTTCTTCGGCGTGATCCCGTCGGCGGCAAGCCGCGTGAAGAAGATCCCGAACGCCGCGTTGTAGTACTGCGCCTGGGCGATGAAGCACGCGCTGCCGCTGCCGAGCGCCTCCGGCGCGTGGGCGCACGCGGTCATCCCCGGGATGTACTGGTTGCCGTGCAGGTCGGCCATGTAGATGTTGGTGACCTGGACGCCGTTCTCCAGCATGCCGGCGGCGTAGGCCAGCGCCTGCGCCGCGTTGATGGTGTCGTAGCCGGGGAAGCCCGGGTAGTCGGTCAGGTACGCGCCGTCGATCTCGTTGCCGAACAGGTCGACGAGGTTGCCCTTCGCGTTGGTCACCTGGTAGCCGTCGTGCATCAGGTTCGGCGTCCCGGCACCCAGCTGCGGCGCGATGTACTTGTGCCCGAACAGCGCCTGGTAGCCGGCGTAGCCGCCGGGCTGGTCCGGCAGCAGGTCGGGAACGGCGGTGTGCGACGGCGTGCTCTGCCCGTACTTGACCGCCTCGGCGTCGGCGCAGAACACGCTGCCCTTGGCGCAGTGCACGGCCAGCCCGATGTAGTCGGCCACCTCGGGGTCCTTGTACGGATCCGGGTCGGCGTTGAGCTGGGCGACCTCGGGCGAGTTCGGCCCGAAGACCTCGGCCAGGTCGGGCGAGGGGTTCTCGAGCTCCTGGTCGACCGTGGCGATCTCGCCCACGTTGCAGCCTGCCTCGGTGAACGGCACCCACGGCGCCGGGGTCACCGTGTCCGGCGTGACCGGCGGGTTGGTGGTGGCGGGCGGGGTGGGCGAGTACACCAGGTTCGGGTTGGTGTCGTGGCCGGCCGTCGGGCTCGACGCGGTGTCATCGATCGCGTCGTTCCAGTAGGCGAACACCGTTGCCGGGTCCGTCGTCCCGTCCGGGTTATAGGTCTGGTAGCTGTTGGCGATCGGGATGCCCTGCCGGTCGCCGTACAGCCCGGTCGCCGTGGTCATGAGGTCGTTGCCGGTGTGCGCGATCAGCGGCGTGTGGTTGTTGGACAGGAGCGTGCCGTTCCCTTCCAGGAAGTTGAGCAGGTTCGGCAGCATCTCCAGGTCGGACGGGACGTTCGGGTTGTCGCGGAAGAAGTGCACGTTGTCGAAGCCGATCTGGACCACGTGCTCGATGCCGTTGGCGAGGTGGCAGCCGCCCGGCGCGGCGCGGCCGGCGGCGCTGGCCGGCTTCGCGGACGACGCCAGCCCTGGGG
>JASHPR010000663.1 GCA_030038015.1 Streptosporangiaceae bacterium | reverse complement strand
CGCGGCAACGTGCGGGTGGCGGCCGCCGCCCGCGAGGGCGGAGAGCGGACCGCGATGCGGATCGCGTTCCGGACCGGCGGCGTGGCCGGCATGTTCACCGTCGGCCTGGGCCTGTTCGGCGCCGCGGTCGTCGTGCTGATCTACCGGGCGAACGCGCCCGACGTGCTGGAGGGCTTCGGCTTCGGCGCGGCGCTGCTGGCGTTGTTCATGCGGGTCGGCGGCGGCATCTACACCAAGGCCGCCGACGTCGGCGCGGACCTGGTGGGCAAGGTCGAGCAGGGCATCCCCGAGGACGACCCGAGGAACGCGGCCACGATCGCGGACAACGTGGGCGACAACGTGGGCGACTGCGCGGGCATGGCGGCGGACCTGTTCGAGTCCTACTCGGTCATGCTGGTGGCCTCGCTGATCCTGGGCAAGAGCGCGTTCGGCGACAAGGGCCTGGTCTTCCCGCTGATCGTGCCGATGATCGGGGTGATCACCGCGGTCATCGGGATCTTCGTGGTCTCACCGCGCCGGGGCGACCGCAGCGGCATGACCGCGATCAACCGCGGCTTCTTCGTGTCCGCGGTGATCTCGGCCATCGGGGTGGCGATCGCGTGCTTCACCTTCCTGCCCTCCAAGTTCGCCGACCTGAAGGGGATCACCGACCCGACCATCGCGGGCTACAACGGTGACCCGCGCTGGATCGCGCTCGGCGCGGTGCTGATCGGCATCGTGCTGGCCAGTGCCATCCAGCTGCTGACCGGGTACTTCACCGAGATGAACCGGCGGCCGGTCAAGGACATCGGGAACGCCTCGGAGACCGGCGCGGCTACCGTCATCCTGGCCGGCGTGGCGAGCGGCATGGAGTCCGCCGTGTACGCCGCGCTGCTGATCGGCGCCGCCGTCTTCGGCGCTTTCCTGCTCGCCACGGGCAACGCCACCGTCGCGCTGTTCGCCGTGGCGCTGGCCGGAGGCGGCCTGCTGACCACGGTCGGCGTGATCGTGTCCATGGACTCCTTCGGGCCGGTGACCGACAACGCGCAGGGCATCGCGGAGATGTCCGGCGACGTGCAGGGCGATGCCGCGGTGGCGCTGACCCACCTGGACGCGGTCGGCAACACCACCAAGGCGATCACCAAGGGCATCGCGATCGCCACCGCCGTGCTGGCCGCCACCGCGCTGTTCGGCTCCTTCCACACCTCGGTAGTGAACGCGCTCTCCGGCAGCGCCAAGGCCACGTTCAGCCTGAACGTGGCCAAGCCGAACGTCCTGGTCGGCGTGATCATCGGGGCGTCGGTGGTGTTCCTGTTCGCCAGCCTGCTGATCATGGCGGTGGGCCGGGCCGCGCAGCGCGTGGTCCTGGAGGTGCGCAACCAGTTCCGCACCCACCCGGGCATCATGAATTACACCGAGAAGCCCGAGTACGGCCGCGTGGTCGACATCTGCACCAAGGACTCGCTGCGCGAGCTCGTCACCCCGGGCCTGCTCGCGGTCATGGCTCCGATCACCGTGGGCTTCGCGCTCGGGTACGCCCCGCTCGGCTCCTACCTGGCCGGCGCGATCGCGTGCGGGGTGCTGATGGCCGTCTTCCTGGCCAACTCCGGCGGCGCCTGGGACAACGCGAAGAAGGTGGTCGAGGACGGCGCGCACGGCGGGAAGGGCTCGGAGGCGCACGCCGCGACGGTCATCGGCGACACCGTGGGCGACCCGTTCAAGGACACCGCCGGGCCCGCGATCAACCCGCTGATCAAGGTGATGAACCTGGTATCGCTGCTCATCGCGACCAGCGTGGTCAAGTACAGCAGCAACATCGGCCTGTGCACCGGGGTCGCCCTGGTCGCGTTCCTCATCATCGTCGTGGCCATCGTGATCGCCAAGCGCCGCGCGGCAAGCATGGGCGAGGGGGCGCCGCCGGGCGCCGAGGTCGCCGCGGCCGTCTCGCCCGCGGTCGAGGGCGCCAGCCCGCCCGCGGTGGAAGGCGCCCATGGCGTGCCGGCCGCTCCCGTGACGTCGGAAGAAGCAGCCGACCGCGCGACGGCCGCCAAACGCCGCGAATAGCGCCGCGTAGGAGATGAACCCCGGGTCTCACCCCGTTCCGGCGGGGCGAACCCGGGGTTCATCATGTGTCGTCGTCGGCGTCCGCCACGTCGTCGCTGGAGATGCCGAGCAGGTACAAGATCGCGTCCAGGTAGGGGACGCTCAGCGAGGTGTCGGCCGCGTCCCGGACCGCGGGCTTGGCGTTGAAGGCGATGCCCAGCCCGGCCGCGGCGATCATGTCGAGGTCATTGGCGCCGTCGCCGACCGCCACGGTCTGGCTCAGCGGCACCCCGGCCCTGGCGGCGAAGTCCCGCAGCGCCGTCGCCTTGCCCGCCCGGTCGATGATGGTGCCGGTGACCTGGCCGGTGAGCTTGCCGCCCTCGACCTCCAGCGTGTTGGCCGCCGCGTAGTCGAGGCCGAGGTCCGCGGCCAGCGGGTCGGTGAACTGGGTGAAGCCGCCGCTGACGATGCCGCACCTGTAGCCGAGCCGCCGCAGCGTGCGGATCAGGGTGCGGGCACCGGGAGCCAGCCGCAGCTCGGCGCGGACCTCGTCGATGACCGAGGCATCCAGCCCGGCGAGCAGGGCCACGCGCTCGCGCAGCGCCGCCGCGAAGTCGAGTTCGCCGCGCATCGTCGCGGCGGTCAGCTCGGCGACCTTGGCCGCGCACCCGGCGCGGGCCGCGAGCAGGTCGATGGCCTCGCCGCTGACCAGGGTGGAATCCACGTCCATCACGACCAGGCGCATCGCCCGGCGGTGCAGGCCGCCGCGCTGCACGGCAACGTCCACGCCCCGCTCGGCGGACTCGGTGGCCAGCGCGGCGCGCAGGGTGGCCGGGTCGGCACCGGAGATGTCGAATTCGATGCAGGTCACCGGCTGGTGCGCGAGCCTGGAGATCCGGTCGATGTTCGCGCCGTTCGCGGCGATCCGCCCGGCGATGCCCGCGATGGCGGCCGGGGCCAGCATGCTGCCCAGCACCGTGACGTGCAGGCTGCCGCGGCGGAGCGCGGGCTCGGCGGAGCCGGCGGTGATCTCGGCCTCCAGGCCCAGGTCGGCGGCCACCTCGGTCACCTGGCGGTGAATCGCGGTCAGGTCAGGAGCATCGCAACAGGCCAGCAGCACGCCGAGGACCAGGCGGCCGCGGATCACCACCTGCTCGACATCGAGCACGCTCAGCTCGTGCCGGGCGAGGACCGAGAACAGCCGGGAGGTCACGCCCGGACGGTCCCGGCCGGTCACGGTGACGAGCAGCGTCATCTGCGGAGTGGTCATGGCGCTGCCCACGCTACCGGCACCGGCGCCCTGACACCGCGCCCGAGGGGCAGCGCCGCCCGGGGATCGGGCGGCTAGGGCAGGAGCAGGTGCAGGTCGCCGAACTCGTGCCACAGGTAGCCGTGCTCGATGGCGGCCGCGTAGCAGCGGCCAAGCAGGCCGGGCCCGGCGAACGCGGCGAGCATCGGCAGGTGGGACGAGCGCGGCTCGTGCAGGCCGGTGATGAGCCCCCCGGCCGCGAGCAGAGGGCTCTCCGGCGTGACGATGTGCTCCGTCCACCCCGTCGCGGGGCACACGGAGCCGCCCGCCCCGCCGGTCCGGGCGGCGGTTTCCAGCGCCCGCACCACGGTGGTGCCCACGGCGATCACCCGCCCGCCGCTGCGCCTGGTCAGGTTCACCAGCCGCGCGGTGGCGGGCGGGACGTCGAAGGGCTCCGGGTAGGGGTCCTCGTCGCCTTCCAGTGAGGAGACGCCGGTGTGCAGGGTCACCGGCGCGAACGTGACGCCCCGTGCCACCAGCCGGGCGACGATCCCCGGCGTGAACGGGCGGCTCGCGCTCGGCATCTCCGCGCTGCCCGGCCTGGTGCCGAAGACGGTCTGGTACGACTCGATCGGCCACGGCCGCCGCACGTACGGGTACCTGATCGGCGAGCCGTGCCGCAGCAGGTAGGGCACCACGGCCGTGGACAGCCTGGCGCGCCACAGCCGCCCGGTGAACCGCGCGGCGAGCGTCAGCACCGCCCCGCCCGGCAGGCCGAGCCGCTGGCCGCCGGACCCGCC
>JASHPR010000662.1 GCA_030038015.1 Streptosporangiaceae bacterium | reverse complement strand
GTAACCGCCTAATTGTAGGTAGACGCTGCGGGCCTGGCCGGGATGGCAGTGAGCCGGGGTCGTAGCGTTGAGAGGTCCCGGTGGGCTGACTCTTTAACCGCCTGCTGGCCCTTGGGCTTGGCTTTCGAACGACGTGCCAGCTTGCCGGGACCTCGCCGTGGCGTGGCTCAAAAGAGGCGCGAGCGCCAAGCAGGAATCCCTGGAATTAGGCATGCCCGCCACGGTCTCGTCCGGAAGGGCAGGGGACTGACAGGAGGCATCCGGTGGCGGCAGTGATGATCGGAGTCGATCCGCACAAGGGCTCGCATACAGCGGTGGCGATCAACGCCACCGAAGAACCGCTGGGTGAGCTGCGGGTACGCGCCTGCGTTGCCCAGGCGGAGCAGTTAGTTGCGTGGGCGCGCGCCTGGCCCGAACGGACCTGGGCGGTCGAGGGTGCCGACGGTGTGGGCCATCTGCTGGCCCAGCAGCTGCTGTCCGCCGGTGAGCGGGTACTGGACGTGCAGCCGAAGCTTGCCGCCCGGGTGCGGCTGCTGGCGACGGGGGACACTAATAAGAACGACCCCAACGATGCCCGCTCGGTTGCTGTTGCGGCACTGCGCTCTCCTGGTGTCCGGCAAGCCCGGCATGACGATCACGCGGCGGTCCTCAAGGTGTGGTCCAAACGCCACCGGGACCTGGGCCGCACCCGCACCCAGGTCGCCTGCCGCCTGCACGCGGTGCTGTGTGAGCTGGTGCCCGGCGGCGTGCCCAAAAAGATCACCGCAGGTCAAGCCGCGCGCATCCTGGCATCGATCACACCATCGGACGCCGTTCAGGCGGCCCGCTGCGAGCTCGCCGCCGAATTCACCGAGGACCTGAACGGCATCGACGCCCGCATCCGCGACACCAGGAAAAAGCTGGCCATCGCGGTCGCGGCGACCGGGACCAGCCTGACCGGGCTGTTCGGGGCCGGCCCGGTGATCGCCGCCGCGGTCATCGGCGACGTCCGCACGGTGTCCCGCTTTGCCAGCCGCGATCACTTCGCCGCTTACAACGGCAGCGCCCCCATCGAGGTGTCCTCAGGAGGGCGGAAGGTCCACCGGCTGTCCCGGCGCGGCAACCGCCGCCTCAACCACGCCATCCACATGATCGCGGTCACCCAGATCCGCTACCGCCACAGCCCCGGCCGCGCCTACTACGACAAGAAACTGGCCGAGGGCAAGACCGGCAAGGAAGCGCTGCGCGCGCTGAAGCGCCAGGTCAGCGACGCCGTCTTCGCCTGCCTGCAAGCCGACGCCCGGCGCGCCGCAGCCGCCGCGCCGGAGAGCCCGGGAGGGCAACCGGGGAACGGCTCTGCCTCCAGCGCGGCCGGCTCACACCCCGAACACCGGCTCTTCGGACAAGCCACTCCCGGGCCTGCCACCCACCCTACGACCCCAGCCGGCCCGCACGCTCCTGCTGGCTTTTCCGAGCCGCTGCCACCCCGCGCGAGCAGACGGGCGGGTCAAGGACCGGGCGCAGCCCGGCCGCGCAGCGGTACCCGCAGGGCGTCCTCGACGCGCCCGCCCGCGAGCCGATAATGCTCGCGGCGGGAAAGCTGCTCTGGCCGCATCACGCTCGCACCTTGACTTTGCAACAAAGAGGCGTTCGTTCGGCGGGGCATGCTGCCCGCCGGTTGGCCACCGCTCGGCGAGCCGAACCGGCAGATACGCACGGTGGGGAGGCTACCCCGACGTCCGACTCTGCCTGTTGAGCGCGTACCTATTACTCCGTACCACGCGTCAGAGATTGGCCGTGGCGTTCGAAAGTTTAAAGACGAGTATCCGTAACCCGGCGCGGCTGAAGGCTCGTCCGAAGTCTTTCCTCGATCTCAGCTATAGCCGATGCTTGCCGGGCAAGGATGCCCGAGGCAGGATCGCTGCGCCGGATGACGTCTGCCGGGTCGCGAAGCTCGATGTACGAGACGTCCCCGCGGAAATCACTGAAGGCCTCTGGGTCTATGGCCCTACGAATGGCGGCGTGCAGGGTTTCGGCTGCGGCCAGGAGATCCTGTGTCTCCCACATGCGGCCGCGGTAGGAGACGAACCAGCCGTCCTGGCCGCTGGCGAAGCCAAGACCGCCACGGATCTCTAGGTTCTGCCCGTGCTCGAGTACATGACGGACGGTAGATATCGTGGGCCGTTCGTCCGGCTCGTGCTCCAACAGTGGTAGGCCTGCCGCCCGCTCGCTGAACAAAGCGATTGCCTCGGGAAGCACGTTTCTCGGGTCGGCCACGTCGGCCGCCAGGTCTGCCACCGTGGACAGCCGGTGAAGGCTGACTACGAATAGGTCTACGTCAATCCGCCGCTGAACCATGATGGCTCGCGGGTCACTGAAGATCGCCAGACCAGGGTCCATGATGCGGCTGTGCTGCATCTGGCAAGCGATCCAGTAGGCGTCGGCGTCATCGCGGATCATCAGTGCTCGCTGCACCGAGTGCGCTTTTCGCCAGAGCCTGACCTCTCGCTTGTATGTCACCATGGGCTCAGTATCGACCCGCGAGGACGCCGGCGTAGGTGTCGTATTGAGGGTCTTGGTACCGAATTATCTGTTTGGGCGATGCCTGGCCGCCTACCGCCCGTGGCTGCGGACCGGGCGCGGCCGCCGGTTCATGGAATCGTCGACGACGGGCGGATCTGAACCTGGTTCGTGCCGCGCCCGGGCGGGCAGCGGCCACCGTCGCGGCGGGTTGCAGGCTCTCGATCCAGGACGCTGGCTCACGGGCACGGCACGGGCGAGCTGAGAGCGACAGGAGGCGGTTGTAATGGACGTGGGAAACCTGCTGATGAAAGCGTCGGACAATTTGTCGGTCCGCCGCGCGTTTGGCACTGCGTACGAGAAAGACGACATTCTCATCATTCCGGTCGCGGTGGTGGCCGGTGGAGGCGGCGCGGGTACCGGACATCCTCGCCACAGTGACCCGACCGCCAGTCCCGATATCGAGCCCGAGTGGGGCCCTTCAGTACACGAGGCGACACTGCGGGACTCAGGACGCGTGGACACCGGCGGGGGCTTCGGTGGGCTGGTGCTGCCCATAGGCGCCTACGTCGTGAAAGGCGACCAGGTCCGCTGGGTATCCGCAGTGGACATGACCATCGCCGTCTTGGCCTCGCTGAGCCTGGTGCGGGTGCTTTCCCGCACCTGGACTCGATCGCGGCGGCACCACGGCCGACTATGACGTCCTTCGCGGCATACCCGGTGGATGGCACCTCTGGGCCGGCTGCACTGGTCTCACGCAGCGTGATCAGCTCAAGACTTGACGGCCGCGCGCATCACCGCCGATATGCGCGGATGTCGCCCCAGTGCCGATCATGGCGCTGGCTGTCCAGATCTGGGCATTCTGTGCGTTCACGGGCGGGCGGGGATCGCTGGGCGCATCCGGGGGGTGGCAGCCGCTGGTCAGGGAATCAGTCGAGGTAGTCCCGGAGGAGGCTGGATCGGGATGGGTGGCGCAGCTTGGACATGGTCTTGGACTCGATCTGCCGGATCCATTCCCGGGTGACCCCGTAGACCTTCCCGATCTCCTCGAGCGTCTTGGGCTGGCCGTCGGTCAGGCCGAACCGCATCGACACCACGCCGGCCTCACGCTCAGAGAGCGTGCCGAGGACCGAGTGCAGCTGCTCCTGCAGCAGCGTGAAGCTGACCGCCTCGCCGGGCTGGATGGCCTCGCAGTCCTCGATCAGGTCGCCGAACTCGCTGTCACTGTCCTCGCCGAGCGGGGTGTGCAGGGAGATCGGCTGCCGGCCGTACTGCTGGATCTCGATGACCTTTTCCGGGGTCATGTCCAGCTCGGCGGCGAGCTCTGCGGGGGTGGGCTCGCGGCCCAGGTCCTGCAGCATCTGCCGCTGCGCCCGGGCCAGGTTGCTGAGGGCCTCGACCATGTGCACCGGAAGGCGGATCGTGCGGGCCTGGTCGGTTATGGCGCGGGTGATGGCCTGCCGGATCCACCAGGTGGCGTAGGTGGAGAACTTGTAGCCCTTGGTGTAGTCGAACTTCTCGACCGCGCGGATCAGGCCCAGGTTGCCCTCCTGGATCAGGTCCAGCAACAGCATCCCCCGGCCGGTGTACCGCCTGGCCTGCGAGACGACCAGGCGCAGGTTGGCCTCCACCAGGTGGTTCTTGGCCGTCCTGCCGTCGTCGGCGACCCGCTCAAGGTCAATGCTCTGGCCGGGGCGCAGCACCCCCCTGCCTGCGGCGAGCTTCTCCTCGGCGAACAGCCCG
>JASHPR010000661.1 GCA_030038015.1 Streptosporangiaceae bacterium | reverse complement strand
TGATCGCCGGGATCGGAGTTGTCGCGTCGCTGGTTGTCGCGCTGCTCGTGCCAGTGCCCTACGTCGCGCTGCTTCCCGGCCCGACGTTCAATACGCTCGGCCCGCTCGACGGCAAGCCAGTCATCCAGATCACCGGCCATCACACGTACCCGACGACCGGTCACCTGAACATGGTGACCATCTCC
This sequence comes from Streptosporangiaceae bacterium, assembly GCA_030038015.1. Classification (GTDB taxonomy): domain Bacteria; phylum Actinomycetota; class Actinomycetes; order Streptosporangiales; family Streptosporangiaceae; genus JASHPR01. The sequence goes on along the minus strand of JASHPR010000661.1, from coordinate 5,237 downwards.
TACATCGGCGGCCCAGGGGCCAGCCCGCCGTTCAACATCTTCGCCGCGATCCAGGCCTGGCTCAGCCCGCACGAGGCCGTCGTGCCGCAGGAGGAGATCTTCCCCACCGGCTACACGCAGTCGCAGGTGGTCAAGCAGGACACCGAGGAGATGGCGAACTCGCAGCAGACCGCCCAGGCCGCGGCCTTCTGCCAGCTCGGCATCAAGTTCTCGTTCCTCGACACCGTGCAGAGCACGTACAGCGGAACGCCCGCGGACGGCAAGCTGCAGCCCGGCGACGTGATCGAGGCGGTGAACGGCACGCCGGTGGGCTGTCGCCACGCGAGCGCGATCAGCCTGATCCAGGCCGTCCCGGCAGGTCATAAGGTCGCTCTCACGATCTCGCGCAAGGGCAAGATCCGGAACATTTCCCTCACTACTGTCAGCTTGAAGGGGCAGACGTCCATCGGCGTCGTCGTCAGCGACTCGTTCAGGTTCCCGTTCCTGGTGAAGATCAACATCGGCAATGTCGGCGGCCCGAGCGCGGGCATGATGTTCGCCCTGGGGATCATCGACAAGCTGACGCCGGCCAACCTCAGCGGCGGCAAGTTCATCGCGGGCACCGGGGAGATCACGGTGGGCGGAGCGGTCGAGGCGATCGGCGGGATCCAGCAGAAGATGGCCGGCGCCCGCGCCGCCGGGGCGACGATCTTCCTGACTCCCGCCTCCAACTGCGCGGACACCGCGGGCGCGGTCCCCCCCGGCCTGCGGCTGGTCAAGGTGAGCTCGCTGGCCGGGGCCATCGCCGCCCTGGACGCGCTGAAGGCGGGCAGGCCGGTTCCTTCCTGCTGAGCGCGCCGCGGGGCCCGGCAGCCGGAATCGGCGCGGGAAGCTTGGGCGGTACCGGTAAGTTGCCGTCAGAGAGTGCGCATTCGCGCGTTCCGGGGCGGGTCTGTGCACCCCTGCCCGTACATCGCCCGAAGCGGGCCGCCTGAGCCGAGGTGAGGGGGAGGCGTGGCCTTTCAGTCTCCTGGCCGCTCCCGGCCGCCGGCCAGCCACCCCATCGCGCTTCCCCGGTGGTCGAGGTACGTGATCCCGGCCGTGGCGGCGGTCATCGCGCTGATCGTGCTCGTGGCCGTGGGCGCCGGGGTCTGGACCGACTGGCTGTGGTTCGGCTCGGTCCACTACACGTCCGTCTTCGCCACCACGTACGGCGTGAAGTGGGCACTGTTCGGTGCCGCCGCCTTCTTCATGATCGTCGTTGTCGGCGTGAACATCAGGCTCGCTTACCAGCTCAGGCCGGCCCGGCGGCCGCTCTCACCCGGGCAGCACGGCCTGGAGGCGTACCGGATGGCGATCGACCCGCGCCGGCGGCTGGTGGCCGGGGTGGTGCTCGGCCTGATCGGGCTCATCAGCGGTGTCGCGGCCGCCGGGGACTGGCGCACCTGGCTGCTGTTCGCCAACCGGACCTCGTTCGGGATCACCGATCCGCAGTTCCACCTCGACGTCTCGTTCTTCGTCTTCGTCTACCCGTTCATCCGGATGGTGCTCAGCTTCCTGTTCGCGGCCGTGCTGCTGTCCCTGGCGGCGGCCGCCCTGGTGCACTACCTGTACGGCGGGCTGCGGCTGCAGGTGCGGGGCGAGCGCGCCACCGAGGGCGCCCGCGCCCACCTGTTCGTTCTCATCGGCGTCTTCATCCTGCTCAAGGCCGTCGCGTACTGGGTGGACCGGTACGGCATCGACTTCTCGCAGCGGGGCGTGGTGCAGACCGGCGCGTCGTACACGGACGTGAACGCCGTGCTGCCGGCCAAGACGGTCCTGTCGGTGATCGCGGTGATCTGCGCCGCGCTGTTCTTCGCCGGCGCGGTACGCCGTAACTGGATGCTGCCCGCGGTCGGGTTCGGCCTGCTCGTCCTCTCCGCGGTCATCATCGGCGGCGTCTACCCGGCGATCGTCCAGCAGTTCGTGGTCAAGCCCAACGAGCTCGCCAAGGAGGGGCCGTACCTCGCCCGCGAGATCAGCAGCACCCGGGCAGCGTACGGGATCTCCGGCGTGCAGGTGACGCCGTACCCGGCGGTGTCGCCCGAGCCGACGCCGGAGCTGGCCAGCCAGGCGGCGGCGCTTCCCGACGTGCGCGAGCTCGACCCCGGCGTGGTGTCGGCGGCGTTCCAGCAGCTCCAGCAGGTCAAGGGGTACTACAAGTTCCCTGGTGTGCTCTCGGTCGACCGGTACCAGGTCCCGGGCAGCTCCGTGCCCCAGGACATGATCGTCGGCGTCCGGGACATGTCGGGGCCGCCGCCCGGCCAGGACAACTGGGTCAACAGCCACCTGGTGTACACCCACGGGTTCGGGTTCGTCGCCGCGGCGGCGGACGCGACGTCGAGCGGCGGCAACCCCTCGTTCACCGAGAGTGACATCCCGCCCTCGGGCGAGCTGGACGTGCGCCAGCCCCGGATTTACTTCGGCGAGCAGGAGACGAGCTACGCGATCGTCGGCGGGCACCAGCTCGAGCTCGACTACCCCAACGCCAGCGCGAGCGGCCAGGCGAACACCACCTACGACGGCGGCGGCGGCGTCCCGGTCGGCTCGCTGCTCAACCGGGTGCTGTACGCGATCAAGTTCCGCGAGCCCAACATCCTGCTGTCCGGTGCCATCGACGGCAATTCGAAGATCATGTACATCAGGGACCCGCTGTCCCGGGTGGCCAAGGTGGCCCCGTTCCTCACCCTGGACGGCAACACGTACCCGGTCCTGGTCGGCGGCCAGATCTACTGGGTGGTCGACGCCTATACCACCACCGACAACTACCCGTATTCACAGCGGCTGAGCCTGTCCCAGGCGAGCGCCAACAGCTACAGCCCTGGCGGTTCGGTCGTCGGCCCTGCCGATCAGGTCAACTACCTCCGCAACTCGGTCAAGGCCGTGGTGAACGCCTACACCGGGGCGGTCACGCTGTATCAGTGGGGCGGCAATGACCCGGTGCTCGACGCCTGGAAGAAGGCGTTCCCCGGGGTGATCAAGCCGGAAAGGGCCATCCCCGCGGGGCTCCTGCCGCACCTGCGTTACCCCCCGGTCCTGTTCGAGGTTCAGCGCCAGATACTGGCGCAGTACCACGTCACGGAGGCGCCGGAGTTCTACGGCGGGCAGAACTTCTGGGCCGTGCCCGCGGACCCGAGCGGCGTTCAGCCCAACCGGTCGGCCCAGCCGCCGTACTACCTGACGATGGCGATGCCGGGCCAGGGGCAGCCGGAGTTCTCGCTGACCACGTCGCTGACCCCGCGCGGCCGGGCCAACATGGCCGCGTTCATGGAAGTCGACAGCGACCCGCTGAGCAAGGGCTACGGCACGATCAGGGTGCTCCAGCTGCCGCAGGACACCACGATCAGGGGCCCGCAGCAGGTACAGAACGATTTCGAGTCCAACGCCGCCGTCGCCTCACAGCTGACGCTGCTGCGGCAGGGCGGGTCAGAGGTGACCGAGGGCAACCTGATCACCCTCCCGGTAGGCGGCGGCCTGATCTACTTCGAGCCCGTGTACGTGTCCCAGTCGGGACAGGGCAGCTCCGGCGCCTACCCGACCCTGCAGGACATGCTGGTCTACTGCAACGGCCAGGTGGGCTACGGGCCGACCCTGCAGCAGGCGCTGCAGCAGGTGTTCGGGACCGCGCCGGTGACGGCCAGCGCGGGGAGCACGGGGAGCGCGGGGAGCGCGGGGAGCACGGGGAGCGCGGGGAGCAGCCCGCCGGCGGGGAGCCACCCGGGCGCCGGGAACGCGGCCGTGCTGAAGTACCTGCAGCAGGCCGAGAGCTACTACAACCAGGCGCAGGCAGCGCTCAAGAGCGACAACCTGGCCCTGTACGGCAGCGACCTGGCCCTGATGAAGGCGGCGCTGGACGAGGCGACGGCCGCGGCCGGAGGCGGCTGAACCCGCCGGAACCCCGCAGAACCCCGGCTGCGCGCGGCCGGGTTCGGCCAATCCTTGCCCCCGCCTCGCTGCACGGGCACGCTGCCGCCGCAGAGGGCGTACGCTCGGTGCTGACGGGACATCCAGAGCAAAGCCCGCCTGCCGGTGGTCGACAGTCATGCCCGTCGCGGCAGGCCATGGCGAGAGGAGCCGGACTGGTCGTGGCGCCCCGAGTGCTTGTTGACGCGACCGCTGTGCCCGCAGACCGCGGCGCGCTCGGCCGTTACGTCGACGGGCTGGTCAGTGCCCTGGGCGCGGCAGGGGCCGACCTGGCCGTTGCCTGCCAGCGCGCCGACGAAGAGCGGTACGGGCGGCTGGTCCCGAACGCGCGGGTCGTGGCCGGCCCGCCGGCCATCGCGCACCGGCCGGCCCGGCTTGCCTGGGAGCAGAGCGGCCTTCCGCTGGTCGCCCAGCAGGTGGGAGTGGACGTGATCCACGCGCCGCACTACTCGATGCCGCTGCGGCCCGGCGCGCCCATCGTGGTGACCATCCACGACCTCACGTTCTTCACCGAGCCGGACGCGCACAACCCGGTGACCGCGACGTTCTACAAGTCCGCGATCAGGACGTCGGCCCGCCGCGCCACCCGGCTCATCGTCCCGTCCAAGGCCACCAGGGACGAGCTGGTGCGGGCGCTCGGCGCGGACCCGACCAGGATCGACGTCGCCTACCACGGCGTTGACCACGCGCTGTTCCACCACCCCCCGGAGGCCAAGCTGCGGCAGGTCTCCGACCGGCTCGGCCTGCACGGCAAGCCCTACATCGCCTACCTGGGCACGCTGGAACCGCGCAAGAACGTACCCGCGCTCATCAACGGGTGGGCGAATGCCGTGGCGGACCTCAGTGACCCGCCTGCGCTGGTCCTGGCCGGCGGCAGCGGCTGGAGCGAGGAGGTGGACCAGGCTGTCGCGAACGTGCCCGCCCACCTGCGGCTGGTCCGGCCGGGCTACCTGCACTTCACCGACCTGCCCGGCTTCCTCGGCGGGGCGCTGATCGTGGCGTTCCCGAGCACCGGGGAGGGGTTCGGGCTGCCCGTGCTCGAGGCCATGGCGTCCGGCGCGCCGGTGCTGACCACGCACCGGACCTCGCTGCCCGAGGTGGGCGGGGATGCGGTGGCCTACACCGAGCCGGACGCCGACAGCATCCGCGCCGCGCTCCGCGCGCTGCTCGACGACCCCGAGCGCAGGCAGGCACTCGGCGCCGCCGGCCACGCCCGGGCACTCGAGTTCACCTGGGCGGCGTCGGCGGAGGCGCACATGGCCTCCTACGAGCGCGCGGCCGTGCAGGGCCGCGGC
>JASHPR010000660.1 GCA_030038015.1 Streptosporangiaceae bacterium | reverse complement strand
GGGCGGGTATCCCCCAGGCCTTGGCCGCCGAGCAGCGCCTGCGCAGTTCCTGCATGCGCGCCTCGGTCCGGGCGACCTCGATCCCGCCGCTCTGCGTGTGCACGCCGAGCGCCTGGTACTGCGCGGTGCTGTCGGCGGTGAGCTCCATCATCATCTTCGAGTACTCGATCGGGAAGATGAAGTTGGACGCGTGGCCGGTCGACCCGCCCGGGTTGGGCATCGGGCCCTTGTCGACGAGCACCAGGTCGCGCCAGCCGAGCCGGGCCAGGTGGTAGGCCAGGCTGTTGCCGACGATGCCCGCACCGATGATGACGGCGCTTGCCCGGCTGGGGGTGTCGTTCATGGTGCTGCTTCCCGCCCTTCGCGGTTCTCATGGCCAGATCGCGCCGGCCCCGCCGCCCGGACCGGGCACGCGGGGCCGGCTGCATCCTGCCGGTTGATGGCGGCCGCCTACTCGACCGGGATCTCCTTGTTGATCAGGCCGAGGTCGATGCCCTGCCGCCTGCGGACGACCCGCGCCACGACGTAGATGACGATGCCCAGGACGTACATCGCGCCCATGTAGTACAGCGAGTCCCGGGCGTTCACCCCGTAGGCGGAGTTGTGCAGCCACTCGAAGAGGTTGTAGCCGAGCAGCCCGATCGTGACCACGCCGGCCACCGGGACGATCTGCACCCCGAAGATCTTGATCCGGCTGGCCGGTGACGCCCGCCACAGATCGGGCTTGCGCCAGGGCAGGATCACCACGGCGATCGCGCTGAACAGGTACGTCACCGCGATGACCAGCGTTGCGTCCAGCGTGTAGGTGACGAACTTCGCGTTGTAGGCGTACAACGCGCTGAGCCCGACCGCGGGCAGCAGCATCAGGATCAGAGAGTACATGGGCACCTTGCGCTTCTCCGAGACCTCGGCCGCCCGGTCGGGGAGGATCCGGTCGAACGCCGCGGCGAAGATGACCCGGGTCGAGGACAGGAACAGCGTTCCCACCCAGCCGAAGAACCAGAGGCTCATCAGCAGGATCAGCGCGACCTGGAAGACCTCGTTGTGGATCAGCCAGCCAGCGAACATGACCGGGTAGGGCCAGATCGGGATCGTCCCCTTGCCGGCGAAGTAGGCGGCGTTCGCGTCGTTGTAGAAGGCCGTGCCGAAGGTCTTGGCGACCAGCAGCAGGAAGATCACCGACAGCGCGACCGTGATCCACAGCCCGGAGAACATCCCGGCGAACACGCGCCTGAAGTCACTCGCGCCGCGGATCTCGCCGTACAGGGTCGAGCCCCAGTTCGGCCACAGCAGGTAGAACATCAGCATCGGGACGAGCAGCATGCTCGCGGCGAGCGGGCCGAACCCGAACGCCGGCGAGGTGTACCCGGCTTTGGCCGCGCCTGCCTGCGTCGAGGCATACGCGTTGCTCACGCCGAAGATCTTGTGCGCCTCCGTGTTGAACGACGAGATGAAGCTCGTCTTGCTGTTGACCAGCAGCAGCACGACGATGACCGCGAAGCCGACCAGGCCGGCGTAGAAGCACCACTTCTGGATCCTGGCGTAGCCGGCCATGCCGATCGAGACCAGCACCCCGGCCAGGACGATCGTGATCACCGAGACCACGAAGATCCCGTTATGCGTGCCGAACCAGGTGGCCCCGCTGGGATCGCCGAGCGTCGCCCACAGCGGCTGGAACAGCTCGACGGCCAGGATGTTGCCGTAGATCGGGGCCCATAGCCAGAGGATGAACCACCATCCGGTGGCGGCCATGACGAAGCCAAGGCCGCTGCCCAGGATCCTGGTCTGCCAGACGTAGTCGCCACCGGCCCGCGGGATCGTGACGATCAGCCCGGTGTAGGCGATCACCAGGAACGACACCCAGACCGCCGAGATCAGGACCGCTGTCAGCAGCTGGCCCTTGGGGATGAACGACTGGAAGGAGAACTCGTAGATCCCGAGCGTAATGACGTTCGTCGACAGGCACGCATAGATCATCGAGTCCCTGATCGACCAGCCCCGGACCAGGCCCGTCGCCTTCCGCAAAAAGAGCGTCGGGGTCTCGCCGCCGATAGCTTCCGTGGCCATAGATGCCTGCCTCCAAGTCATGGGCTCTTCGCGGCCCGGCCAGACCGATAAACGGCAATCAGTCGTATCTTGACACTTAGCCGTTGACGAGCAAGTACCTTGCGACTTTCCCCTTCTTGGCGTTGAGGTCTATGACCGCGCCCTGGAGCACCCCGTCGCCGTAGACGCTCCCCGGGTTGATGGCGAGCGTCCGGCCCATCCGCTTGACCCCGCGGCTCTCGTGGATATGGCCGTGCACGGACAGCAACGGCTGGTGCCTGACAATGGCGTCCCGCACCGCGGTCGAGCCGACCGGCTTCATCACCGCCCCGCCGTGGATCGGCCGGAGCGTCGCGTCCAGCGCCGGAGCCTCGTCCAGCCCCGTGCCGTAGGGCGGGGCGTGGAAGTTGAAGATCGCCCGTCCCATGTCCGGCACCTGGCTGGCAACGGCCTCGATCTTCGCCGCAAGCTCGGGCTCGGGTGCCTCGCGGAACGTGTCCCAGGGAGTGGGGTTGGTCCAGCCCATGGAGACGAGGGAGAAGCCGTCCAGGTCGAGCAGCTTGCCCTCGGCGAAGCTCACGCACGGCGACTGCTCGATGATGGCGTCGATCTCCCAGATGTCGTCGTTACCGCCGTTCAGGATGCACGGGATCTCGCCGCCGCGCAGCTTGCTGTCGGCCATGTCCAGCCACCGGTCCAGGCTCTCGGTCATCTCCACGGTGAACCTGCGGTCGACCGCCCCCTCCTCCTGGCTGAGCTGCTTGAGCTCGTCCGGGCTGACGAGCGCCGGGTAGGAGCCGGCGTTGCGGATCTGCTTCTTGATGCTGTCGAGCTCCTCCTGCGTCTCCAGGGTGTACTCCTGGCCACGCACCGTGACCTTCCAGCGGCCGCCGTGGTCGACGATCGGCACCATGACCTTGCCGGTGACGTCGCCGCCGAGGATCACGATGTCGGCCTTGTAGAAGGCGGCGGAATTCAGGAATTTCCGCCAGCAAACCTCGGACCCGTGGATATCGGTGGCAAAGAAGATCTTCATGCGACCACCACGCCCATTGATGCGCTTCCTGTGCAACGGTGTAGCATTCGACGCAACTTGGCGTCAAGCACCGGTTACCGCATAACTGGCCATATCGCGAGGTCAGCGGGGACCTGCGCAAGCCCGGCCGGGGCAGGAGAACGCGGGGGGCCCGGGCCGTGCGGGGAGCATGCGAGGGGCGTCGGGGGATGCGGGGGCGGAGCCCCCGCGGGTTCAGTGATCCACCTCTTCGGGCAGCTCGTACCACCGCACCCGGTCCCCCACGTTCGCCCGCAGCTTCCACTTGACCCCCTTCGGGGCCGACTCGGCCAGCTCAAGCAGGCACCTGGACTGCGCGATCGCGTCGAACGGGGGGGCCGGCGGGACCAGCCCGGGTTGCTCGGCGGCCAGCGCAGGCAGCTTGGCGAGGTTCCCGGTGACCGTCCGCCACCAGCCCCAGTCCGCGCCGAGCAGCTTGGCGAAGCGCTCGCTGTCGATCACCGCGCCGCCGTCCGGGCCGGCCCCGGCCGGGCCGTTCCCCGCTGAGCCGTTCCCGGCCGGGCCGGGCGCGCCCGCTGCGCTCACCGGCACCCCGCTCAGCAGGTGCAGGATGTCCCTGGCGTCCTTCGCGTTGAGCTGGACGATCTGCAGCTTGGACAGCAGCACGTCGACGGCGTCGATGGTCAGCGGCAGCTTGCCGAACGAGGGCCGCAGGTCGAGCGTGTGGCACATGGTCAGCCGGTCGACCATGACGTCGATCGGCCGCCCCGATGGCGCCGTGAAGTACATCTGCCGGTCGCCGTTCAGGTTGTTGAACCGCCGGTCCGGCTGGCAGCCGCTCTTCTCCAGGTAGGCGGCCACGTTCTTGCGGCCCTTGGACAGGCAGGCGAAGTCCATGTCCTGCCCGATCCGCAGCCGCGGCGGGAACTCCGGGCACAGCACGCGCACCGCGAGCCCGCCGAGCAGCTTCAGGCCGAGGCCCGCGTCGGCGGCCCCGCGGGCCAGCTCGATCGCCTCGGGGAGCGGATCGTCTGCGGGGCCGGGCTGGGTGGCCTGGCCAGGGTTCTCGGTTGCCACGGCACCATCCTCACGCTGGGACGACGGGCACGTCACCGGCACAATACCGCCGACGCGGGATAATGGCCTCTTTCCCCGACGTTGACGTGGACCAACTCGCATGGCCATCCTGGTTGCGTGTCACGGGCTGAGGTTGCCGCTGGCGCAACCTATCAATCGGCGGAGCGTGTCCTTGCCCTCCTGACCAGCT
>JASHPR010000061.1 GCA_030038015.1 Streptosporangiaceae bacterium | reverse complement strand
CCGAGACTCTTCGGGCGCTGGCGCAGCTAGAAGCCACCGGGCTCAGCAGGTCCGAGGCCATCCGCCGCGCGATCCTCGACAGTGCTTCCCGCCTGCAGCGGGGCGCCGCATTGGCTGCCGAAGCTGCGGCGCTCGAGGCCGATGAAGACGACCGGGCCGAGATGCTCGAGGTTGCGGCCATGATGGAGAGCATGCGTGCTGCGGGGTGACGTCCACGAGTTTCGCCTGCCACGCGGAACTGGCCATGAGCAGGGCGGTCGGCGATACGGCGTGATCGTCCAGGCCAACGAGCTCCTGCCACGCGCAGTGGTTCTGGTCGCGCCAACCTCACGCAGTGCCAGGCCAGCGTCGTTCCGCCCCGAGATCGACCTGCTCGGGGAGACCACCCGCGTGCTGGTTGAGCAGATCGGCGCTGTCGACGCCGGGCGGCTCGGGGAGCTCGTAGGCAGAGTGAGCCCGGAGCAGCAGTGGGGCATCAATGAGGCCCTCATGACGGTCCTTGGGCTTCGTTAGGAGCATGCACAGGTCGCCTCACAGCAGTGCCGAATTAATCCGCAGTAAATAATCAAGCGGCGCCGCTGCGCGGCGCCCGGCCCGGCGTCAGCGTCCCGGCTCAGCCTGGGCGAGGCCCGCCGGGGCGCACGCCAGGCCACCCCGGCCGCCTCCACTTGTCTGCCCGGCTCATTCGTGCGCAGATCTGTGCTGCACGTAGCCGTCTTCCTGGCGCTCCATTGTCCCGCTCAGGGCTGCCGTGTCTAGGCCGCCCTGCGGGCGTCGCATGCGATCGGCTTCGCCGAGCTTAGAGCTAAGGCCAGCGCCGCTGGCCGCCGCGAAGTGGCCACGACAGCGAGCGCGCGGCGGCCAGCCCGAGCCCACTGCAGGCGCAGCTACCCACCTGGTGGCCGCCGGTTAGCGGGCCCGACGACTGTAGTCGAAGAGCTTAAGGAACTCCTCCGCCAGCTTGTGCCCCGCAGATGAGGCCGCGCTGCCAGGCGCGGGAGGGTTGTTCAGTCGCTCGGCCAGAGCGCTCAACGCAGAGGGCAGCACCGGCCCGGCCATGGGTCTTCCGTGGCCCGGCGCCACCACCCGCGGCTCCAGCCGGGCCAGTTCGGCCACAGACTCGGTCGCTGCTCGCCAGTTCCAGGTGGCAAAGCGCGGTGGTCCTCCGATGGTGTGCCTTTGCGACAGGGCGTCGCCAAGTGAATTGAGGTTGACGGTTAGGACAGCGTCGCCCGTGATGAGCGCGCGGTCTCCCTCCCGAAACAGCGCCAGGTGGCCAGGGGTGTGGCCGGGGGTGGGGATGACCTGCCAGTCCGGCAGGCCGGGGACGCCTACGCTTAGGTCGATAGGGGTGAGCCCGTCCTGCCCGGAGGGGAGCATCCAGCGCCGCTCGACACCGGCCAAGGCGCCGATGATAGGGCCGGAGGGGGGCAGAGGCAGTTCGTCGGGGAGCGCGTACAAAGCGACATCCCACATGCGGGTCAGCTCGAACGCGGAGCCAGCGTGATCCGGGTGCATGTGCGTAAGCGCGATCGCTCGTGGGCGCGCGCCCACCCCAAACAGGGTCTCCGCTGCGCTCCTGATCAACTGGGCCCGACTCCGCCACCCGGTGTCGACCAAGACCCAGGTCTCGCCGGATCGCACGAAGTAGACGTTCGAGTCTCGCCGTTTCCCAGTCACCAGGCAGTAAACGCCCGCGGCGGCGGTTTCTTCGAGGGTGGCGCCGTGCAGGTACCTGTCCACCGAGTCATTTTGTGATGCTTCCATGAAGCCCACAGTCCACCCACCTGGGGTTTGCGCCAGGGTCGTTGGCCCCTAGACCGGCGATCGCTCGCAAGGGTTCGGCACCTGCGAGCTGACGGAACGAAGTGGTCGCCGTCGTGATGAGCCGCGGGGCAGGAAGCTGGATGGGCAGCGACTTCGACTCCTACGACTCCTCGGAGGCCATCGGGGCGGTCGTGATGGCCGACCCTCGGGTGCAATCGGTCGAGCTGGCCGGCTCGCGGGCCGCCGGGACGGCAACGGAGCTATCCGATTGGGATTACCGCATCAGCCCAGCCGACCCGGCCGCGGTCGCCGAGCGGCTCCCAGCCTTGGTCGCGGAGCTGAGACCGCTGGCGCAACTGTAGGACCTGTTGGCTGCCAGGCCCGTCTATCACGCAGCCGTCAAGGGTTCCAAGATCCTTTGCCCGTGCCCCTCCACAGCCGCATAACCAGTGCCCGCGGAGCCTCTACACGGCCAAAGTATCTTGAAAGTCCGGGAAACCCGCCCGGACCAGGCCCTCCACGGCTGCCGCTCCGGGCAGTGATCGGCGCCTGTGAGCTAGGGCAGGCCGCTAGCTGGGTCAGCCATCACCTCGTCGCGGAGCAACGAACCGACCCACTCGTCCACCCGCACGCCTTGACGGACGCGCCGCTTACGCAGCGTCGCCTCGATGCGGAATCCGGCCTTCTCCGCGACCCGGCGAGAAGCCATGTTGCCTGCTTCGCAGCGCCACTCGATGAGTTCGATGCCCGCCGTCGTGACGGCCCACTGGCAGACCGCCCGGACCGCGGTGGTGGCGACGCCGCGATTGCGGGCGCGCGGATCGACCCAGTACCCAATTTCGGCCGCGCCGGGCTCGCCCAGGCGCAGGCCGACCCGGCCCAGGCGGGTGGCAGTGGCGGCATCCTCAGCTACGAACTCAGCCCGGCGACCGCCATCCCCGCCAGCGATAAGCTCCTGCTCGACGAAGGACGCCGCATCTTCAAGCCGGTACGGCGAGGGAACCTGCATGAAGCGCTGCAGTACCGGGTCCAGCGATACCTCGTAGACCCAGGGGGTGCCGACGGGGGGTGAACGGGCGCAGCGTCAGCCACCCGGCCGGGATCGTTTGCCGGTCCATGACAGCAGTCTGGCCCACCGCGCCCGATGGCGTGCGAGCCGATCAGCAGCCCGGGGACGGCCTTCACCCGGCGCAGGATTTTCAGCCCTCCACGGGAGCCGTCAAGGGTCCCAAGATCCTTTGTCCGCGCTCGTACCGCAAGCGCACACCCTCACGCGCACTCAGCCTCTGCACGGCCAAAGCATCTTGGAAGTCCTGCGGACCAAGCCTGACGGCTCCCGCTCCGGGCAGTGGTCGGCGCCTGTCGGGTGAAGGCCATCAGGTGGGAGGCCATCTGCTCGGTGCGGAAGGACACGGTGGTGATCAGGCTCGGCCAGCGGAGATGGACAGCAGCCCAGGAGGTCGCCGGGCCGGTCTAGCTCTGCCTCGAGGAGCTGGCTCATGGCAGCGGCGATGAGAGGTCCCGCTCGGTAGTGCGGCTTCAGCCGCTGCGCGGCCCGGAGTTAGCTCTCCCAGATCACGCTGACGGTGCCGTGGGGCTGGATCTCGATCAGCGCTGTCATGGACGCGAATCCGTTGGGCCAGGTGTCCAGGTAGAGGGTTCCGTCCGGGGCGATCGCGATGCCCTCAGGAACGAAGCCTTTGATGCCGGCCGGAGGGCTGGCGAGGAGGTTATAGAGGACCTGCACGCCATGGCTGCTGAGCCGGTCGATCTGCCCGGTGTTCATCGCCAGGACGCTGCCATTGGGGGCAGTGACCAAGCCGCCGTTCCCCCGGGGATAGAACCCGTCGATGCCGTCCGGGAGCGTCATCACGCCACTGGGAGTGATCATGAGCAGGGTCTTGGTGTTGAGGCCCGCGATGAACAGATCACCTGAGCGGTCGAAAGCAAGGGCATCTGGCCCGTCCGGAGACGCGTTGGTTGCCTGATGCCCGACCCCCCAGACTCCCTCGAACCCACTACGCGTGCCCGCCACGAGGGTCAGCCTTCCGGCACCCGTCATCTTGAAGATTTCATTCCCGCCTGTGTCAGCAACGTACAGCGCCCCGCCCGGGCCGATCACCACATCAGCAGGGCTGATCAGGCTGGCCTTAAGCGCGGGTGTCCCGCCCGGGACCCAGCCGCCGGGCCGCCCGGTCCCGGCGACCGTGGAGATGATGCCGGAGGGGGATACCGCCCGGATGCGGTTGTTCCCGGTATCGGCGAAATACAGCGTGCCGGATCGCGAGAAGGTCATCCCGCCTGGGTCGTCAAGCGAGGCGGCAACGGCAGGGCCGCCGTCGCCGGAGTCGCCCGCTTTGCCGTTCCCAGCGATCACCGCGAACCTGCCGCCGGGCAGCAGCCGGAGAATCTCATTCAGGCCGTCATCGGCCACATAGAGATGCCCATCCGGACCCACCGCCAGCGCACTCGGCCGCACCAGATGCGTGACGACTCGCGCGGAAGGCACGGTGAGCGGAGCGGTCGTCGTGGATGAGGCACAGCCCGTCAGCATCAGCGCGGCAAGACCAGCCAGGACACAGGGCAGCATCACGGCCTTGCGCGCGGGTCTTCCACCATCCATCCCGCACATCGAACCTCACCTCTCACCTAGACGGTCGGCATGCGGCATAAGTTGCACAGCGTGCCCGCTACGTGTCCGATGGGCCGATCCGGGCAGGGGACTCACGGTCGATTCTCGGTACCCGCGCTGACGTAGAGGCCCAGGTCAGGGGGAATGCCTCCCGCCTGGGCCCTTGCCCGTTCTTGGGCCCGGCGGCCTCCCGTGCCATTAGCCTGCGGGGCCGGAGGGCTCGAGCCCGGCCGCGCCGGGCACGGAGCCGCCAGGCCCGCGCGGGGCTGGCTCAGGATTGGGCGTCCTGGCTGTGCAGCTCGGTCTCGAGCAGGTCCATGGCCTTGAGGAAGGCCTCCTGCTCGCTGGGGGTGAGCTTGTCCAGCACCCGGGCGAGGGGCTTGGCGGCGCCGTCAAGCCACTCCCCGATCAGGGCTGCCTGGGCGGGGATGACCTGGACGATCGTACGCCGCCGGTCAGCCGGGTCGGGGTGCCGCTCGATGAAGCCCGCGCGGTCAAGGTCGGCGAGCACGCCGCTGACGGTGGGAAGGGTCAGGCGGAGCCGGGAGGCCAGCTCGCCGACGGTGACCGGGCTGCCGAGGAGCTGCTCGAGCGCGGCGACGTGCCGCGGGCTGAGCGGCGCCGTCGCGGGCGGCGCGGCACCGTCCTGCCAGCGCCGCATCCCCCTGCTCACGCGGCGGAACACCTGCATCAGGCGCAGGCACATCGCGGAGTGCTGAGGCGCCACCGCTTCCTCCGCCATGGTCCTCCCCGGCCGCCGTCCCAGCTTGACACTTCCGGGCGACAGTATATACGGTTCCCTTATCAAAATAGTTTTGATAAAGAAACAAAATCGACAGGAGGCTCGCATGCCACCGTCGGAACAGCTGACCTCGTCGGCGCTGCAGGCGCTGCTGCAGGACGGCAAGCTCGCCGGATCCTGGACGCTGGACCCGGGCAGGTCCGAGGTCCGGCTGAAGACCAGGCACACCTTCGGGCTGCTCCCGCTGCACGGCGTCTTCCGCCAGGTCACCGGGAACGGCACGGTGACGGCGGCCGGGGACGTCACGGGCGTCATCACCGTGGCCGCCGGGTCGATCGACACCAGGAACCCCAGGCGGGACAAGCACCTGCGGTCGGCCGACTTCTTCGACATCGCCAACCACCCGGACCTCACCTATGCCGCCGACAGCGCAAGCCCCGCCGACGGTGGCGTCCGGGTCACCGGGCGGCTCACCGTTCGCGGCCGCACCCTCCCGGTGCCGTTCGATGCGAAGGTCTCCACCGCCGATGGCGAGGTGTCGCTGGACGGCCAGCTCCAGGTGAACCGGGCGGACTTCGGCCTGACCTGGAACTGGATGGGCATCGCGCCGATGCACAACACGATCCTCGTCCACGCCGTGTTCACCCACCGGTAGGCCGGCCCGCGCCGGCCGCGGCGCGGCTGGCCGATCCTGGCACTGCCAGGCCGCCACGGCAGGCAGCGGCCTCCAGGAGAAACCGGCAGCTATCGCGGCCCACTCTTGTCGTACGTGACGTTTGCCCTGCCAGGTGCTGGCAGCGGCTACCGGGGAGGGGTGGTTGCGTGGCACGCGGGGAAGCCCCGACCCAGCAAGCGCCGGGTTTCCGCGCGGCAGGTGTGCGGATAGCGGCGCAACCAGCGTTGTGGTGCGCTGCAGTCGCGGTACTCGCAGTCGCGGCCGACGTTGCCAGCAAGGCCTGGGCGCTGTCCCGGCTCTCCGGTGGACACGATGTCACCCTGGCCGGGGGGCTGATACGGCTTCAGCTTGTCATCAATCACGGCGCCGCTTTCGGTCTGGGCGCAAGCTACGAGCCGCTCCTCGCCGCCGTCGCGTTCGCTGGCGTGATCCTGCTCGCAACCTGGGCCGTGCGCGCTGCTGGCCGGGCTGAACGCCTCGGTGCCGCGCTGGCCACGGCGGGCACAGCAGGCAACCTGATCGACCGCCTGACCCGGCCGCCTGGCGCGCTGCATGGCGGTGTCGTGGACTGGCTGCATATCTGGTTCTACGGCCCCACCTTTAATCTGGCGGATATCTGGCTGAGAGGCGGCGTGCTGATCGCCGCGGGCGGGTGGCTATGGCAACGCCGGACGGGCTCTTTCCGGAGGCCACC
>JASHPR010000659.1 GCA_030038015.1 Streptosporangiaceae bacterium | reverse complement strand
GCGCGGACGGCGGCACCGGCCGCCCGGCGGAGCGCCTCGCCCTCGAAGGACACCGCACCGGCGGCGGACGCCTCGCCGCCTGGCGCGCCGATGGCGACCGCGGCGACCAGCGGCGCGCCGGTCCGCCCGGCTGATGCGATCTTGGTGACTTCCTCCGCCTTGCCGGTGGCGCCGAGCGTGCCGAGCGTCCCGGCGAGGTCGCCGCCGAGAGCAGCATCCACGCCCTCGGCGCCCGGCGCGGGCATGAGCCCGTCTGGTCCATCCGTCACGCCGACGACGATCGCGTCGGCCCGGGCGTCGCTGGGGGCTTCCTGGCTGGTGCGCAACGTCGTCGTCACGCATCTGAGCCTAGTGCCTGCCCAGCGGCGGCGATCACGGCCGGTTCTGGCTGCCAGGCCCGCCGGCAGGACCGCCAGGCACTCGCGGCGGCCGGATCCGGGGAGGTCGACCGCATGCCCGTAGCCACGGCCGCGGAACGCCCCGTCCGCCACGGTCCCGGTCAGGTGATGCTCGTCGCCGGGCCCGCTCACCAGCCGCACGCCGGCCGGATCATGAGCACCGCCGACGGCGCTCTCAGCGGCTCCGCCGGGGCCCCGCCGACGAGGATGAGCATCCGGCAAGGGCAAGCGCCCCGGTACCGAGGGCGCCGACGGTGAAGCGGAATCGTTCGCTGGTCATGGTGCGGGCCTGCGGCAGCAGGCCCAGGAACCGTATGCCGGGGTGGCGGCCAGGTTAAACGTTGGCTAAGAACAGAAGATAACCATGGTCATATCTTCATAAACACAATTGTTACACTGCAGACGTCACGCAGATGTGGGGAGCACGTGACGGACGACTTCAGGAGAGCGAGGTGCCGTGGGAACCGGCGCGCTGTTCATCGCGGTGTTCCTTGCCTGCGCGGTCGAAGCCGTCGAGGCCACCACGATAGTGCTGGCCGCGGGGACCGCCAGGGACTGGCGGTCGGCGGCGAGCGGGATGGCCGGGGCGCTCGCCGTCCTCGCGATCGTCGTCGCGGCGCTGGGCCCGGCGGTCTCCGCCGTGCCCCTGCGCGGCCTGCGGCTGTTTGTCGGGGCGCTGCTGCTCGTGTTCGGGCTGCAGTGGCTGCGCAAGGCGATCCTGCGGGCGAGCGGCCGCAAGGCGCTGCACGACGAGGACAAGATCTTCGCAAAGCAGATCGCCGCCGCCGTGTCGCGGCCGCGAGGGCCGGGCGGGCCGAGCGGGCTGGTGCCCGACTGGTACGGGTTCACGCTCTCCTTCAAGGGCGTGCTGCTCGAGGGGCTCGAGGTGGTGTTCATCGTGCTCACGTTCGGCGCCAACGCCCATGACATCGGGCTGGCCGCGGCCGCGGCCGCGTGCGCCGTGGCTTTGGTCGCGGCCGCGGGCGCCGCGGTCAGGGCGCCGCTGCGGCGCGTCCCGGAGAACACCATGAAGTTCGTGGTGGGGATCATGCTCACCGCCTTCGGCACGTTCTGGGGCGCCGAGGGCGCTGGCGCCCACTGGCCGGGAGCGGACGCGGCGCTGCTCGCGCTCGTGCCGGGGGTCGCGCTGTTCGCGCTGGCCCTGGTGGCGCTGCTGCGCGGGAACCTGGTGGCAGCGGCGGAGGGGAGCTGACGTGGCCGGGCGCATCCGGGCGTTCGCCGCCTTCTGGTACGACTTCGTCATCGGCGATGACTGGCTGGTCGCGGCCGGGGTGGTGGTCAGCCTGGCCCTCACCTACTGGCTCAGCCAGACCGCGGTCCCTGCCTGGTGGCTGGTGCCGCTGTTCCTGGTGCTGCTGCTGCCGCTGAGCCTGTGGCGGGCAGCCCGCCGCGGCTGACCGGTCAGCGGCTCTCCGCTTCCTCGGCGTAGACGCGTGCCGCGTAGGCCTCGAGCGAATGCTCGCAGTCCTCGATCCACTTCCCGGCCGCCTGCCGGCCCGAGGCGCCGAAGACGTCACGCTGGCGCACCCGCTCCAGCCAGTTCTTCAGCTTGACCAGGTCGACCTCGTTCTCCTCCAGTTCGGCAAAGGTGAAGTGGTTCTCGTCGTACTCCTTCTTCACCTGCCCGAGGAAGTCCTGGCACTTGTCCACGATCTCCTCGTACTCGTCGTCGCGGGCGGCCTGGAAAGCGGCGCGGACTTCCGGCTCACCCGCGAGCACCGTGCAGGACAGCAGGGCCGCCGTCCCCGACATGTCCAGGATCTCGCTCCTGAGCTTGCGCAGCGCACGTTCCGCTTGGACGCTCGCGGGCAGCGCGGCAGCGGAGTTCTGCAGGTAGATGGCGCCCAGGCTCTTCAGCCTGCGCCAGACGGTCGAGCGGAGCCTGGTGGGCTCGGAGGGGACCCGGTAGACGAGCAGGAGCCACCCGGCGCCCTCCTGCTTTCCGTTCTTGCCCACCCGGTCATTGTCCCCGTGGGCGGCGCCGGCGCAAGTAAGCGGGTGGGCGACTGGAGCTTGCCGATGCGGTCCATCAGGTCCGTTTCGGTGCGGATCTCCTCGTCCGTGGGGGACAGCGCGATGGTGGCGATCGAGACGAACGACAGGACGCTGATCCCCAGGATCAGCGGGAGCAGGAAGCTCTCCGCGGTCGCGCCGCCCGGGCCGCCCATGACCATGCCGGCCGGGCCGCCGGACCGGTACATCCGCATCGCCGCCATCCCCATGTAGTGCATCCCGCTGACCGCGATGCCCATGACCATGGCGGCGCCGAGCGTGGTCCAGACCCCGCGCAGCCGGAGGGCCGCCCACAGCGCGGCGGTCGCCGCGACCACGGCGATCACCACGGACAGCAGGAACAGGCCAGGGTTGTACGTGACCCTCCCCGGCATCCGCATGGCCGCCATGCCCATGTAGTGCATGCTCGCCACGCCCAGCCCGGTGATCAGGCCCGCCAGCAGCAGCGGGCGGTAGCCGTTGCCGCCGAAGCCGACGATCAGCAAGCCGGCGCACACGATGCCGACCGCGACGAACATGCTCAGCAGCGTGACCGGCACGTTGTAGTGGATGGTCTCGCCGGGGATCGTGAAGCCGAGCATGGCGATGAAGTGCATCACCCAGATCCCCTCGGTGCCGATCGACACCCCGGCGAGCAGCAGCCAGCGCACCCGCGGCCAGCCCGCGTAGGCGTTGGCGCGTGTGGTGCACCGCAGGCCCAGGAACGCGCCGATGCAGGACATCAGGTAACCGAGCGCGGGCGTCAGCAGCCCGTAGGAAAAGTTGTGAACGGTGAGCACCGGGCCCCGCTCCTTCCTTGCGTGACGGATTGGCCGGGGCGAGGGTCAGCGCGGCTCTCGCGGCCTGCGGAGCTCGGCGAAGGTCCACGGCGGTGCCTCGGAGCCCGTCTGGTCGTAGGGCCGCGGGACCGCCGTCTGCACATCCAGCGGCA
Source organism: Streptosporangiaceae bacterium (assembly GCA_030038015.1). Classification (GTDB taxonomy): domain Bacteria; phylum Actinomycetota; class Actinomycetes; order Streptosporangiales; family Streptosporangiaceae; genus JASHPR01. Next base: position 1,122 of record JASHPR010000659.1, on the reverse strand, counting down.
GCTGGCTGCGCTTGCGGATATGGGCGAGCAGCGCCGCGTCGTAACGGATCGCATCCTCGGTCGGCGCCAGCGCCACCGCGGCCCAGACCAGGAACGACGCGACGCTGACACCGAGGATGACCGGCAGGATGTAGCTCGCTGCCGTGGCGCCGCCGCCGCCGCCGATCACCCATCCTGCCGGGCCGGCCGCCCGGGAAACGTTCACAGCGGCCATCCCGGCGTAGTGCGTCCCGCTGACCGCGACGCCCAGCAGCAGGGCGGCGCCCACGGTTCCCCAGACCCGCCGCAGCCGGGCGGCGGCGGACAGCATGCCGGTCGCCGCCACGACGGCGACCGCGACCGAGAGCAGGAAGAGGCCGGGGTCATACGAGATGCGCAGCGGCATCCGGATGGCCGCGATCCCCAGGTACTGGGTGCATGCCAGGCCGAGGCCCGCGATCAGGCTCCCGGTGATCAGCGGGCCCGGTGCCCGGCTGCCGAACCCGGTGACCAGCAGGCCGGCGGTCACCGTCAGCGCCGCGGCCAGCAAGCTGGCGACGATGACCGGCAGGCTGAGGCGAGTGGTCTCGCCGGCGACGGCGAGCCCAACCAGGCCGGCGACGTTCATGGCCCAGATCCCGATGCCGCCGATGGCGAACCCGGCGAGCAGCAGCCACCGGGCGCGCGATGCCCCATGGCAGGCCCGGGCCCTGGTGGCGGCCCGCAGGCCGAGCAGCGCGCCGAGGCTGGCGACGACGTAGCTCAGGACTGGCGTGGCCGGGCCGTAAGCGAACTCTTGCAGACGTAACACAGTGTAATCACTCCCCCCCGGAACGTATGCGGGGTAGAGATTACCGGCTCAACCGTCTTGCTGTATGCAAATCGCAGAATGCGGACAGAGATGTGTGACCAGTCGGCTACACCGCGGTGCCGGAAGACGCGGCGGCTGGTCAGGCCGGGCAGGGGCGGGTTTTGGGGTGCGCGGAGGCGGCAGGCTGGCTGGCCGGGGTAATGGTTTTGGGGGATGTGCGGGGGGCGGCAGACCCCGGCGGGTGCGGTCTGGGGGGGTGTGCGGGGGGCGGCAGACCCCGGCGGGTGCGGTCTGGGGGGTGTGCGGGGGGCGGCAGACCCCGGCGGGTGCGG
>JASHPR010000658.1 GCA_030038015.1 Streptosporangiaceae bacterium | reverse complement strand
GCCCTGCGCCGGAGGAGCCGTCGCCGGAACCGGCGCCAGGGCCGGCGCCGGACTCGGCGGGCGCCGTCCCGCGCCGGCCTGCGGCCGGGACCGCCAGGTCGGTCCGGGCGATCTGAGGGCCCGGACCAGGGCGAATGCATCGCGCGGTGCCGGGTAAGGCACCGCTTCATGGATCACAATCTCGTTCGTGAGCTGGGACAGCAGCTCCGGGTGGACGCCGTGCGGGCGGCTGCGGCTGCCGGGTCCGGTCACCCGGCATCGGCGATGTCAGCGGCTGACCTGATGGCGGTCCTGCTCGCCGAGTACCTGCGGTATGACTTCTCGGCGCCTGGTTACCCGGGCAACGACCACCTGATCTTCTCCAAGGGACACGCATCGCCGCTTTTTTACGCCATGTACCGGGCCGCGGGCGCGATCGACGATCGGGAGCTGCTCAGCTTCCGCAAGCTGGGCAGCAGGCTGGAGGGCCATCCGACGCCCAGGCTGCCCTGGGTGGACGTGGCCACGGGCTCGCTCGGGCTCGGGCTGCCCGTGGGCGTCGGGCTGGCGATGGCCGCCCGGCGGCCGCAGCGGCTCCCGTACCGGGTGTGGGTGCTGTGCGGCGACGGCGAGCTCGCCGAGGGTTCGATGTGGGAGGCGTTTGAGCACGCCGGCCACGAGCGGCTGGACAACCTCACGGCGATCGTCGACGTCAGCCGGCCCGGCCAGCGTGGCGAGACCCGGCACGGCCGGGACATCGCAGCCTATGCCCGGCGGATGGGTGCCTTCGGCTGGCGCACGATCGAGGTCGACGGCCATGACGTGGACGCCGTGGACCGCGCCTGCGCCGAAGCCGTGAGCACGCAGGGCCAGCCTGTCGCGATGATCGCCCGGACCGTCACGGGCAAGGGGGTCGCGGCGGTGGAGAACGCCGAGGACGCCCACGGCAAGCCGCTGCCCGAGCCGGACCAGGCCATCGCCGAACTCGGCGGCGTCAGGGACATCCGGGTGGCGGTGCACCCGCCGCAGGCGGCCAGCGAGCCGCCCCGGCCCGCCGGGAGTGGCAGCCGGCCGGACCTGCCGGGTTACGAAACCGGCGAAAGCGTGGCAACGAGGACGGCCGTCGGCGAGGCGCTGGCGGCCGTCGGCGGCGCGCGCGCCGACGTGGTCGTTCTCGACGGCGAGGTCGGCAACTCAACCGGGACGGACCTGTTCGCCAGGCGCCACCCGGACCGGTTCTTCGAGTGTTACGCCGCCGAGCAGCAGATGGTGGCGGCCGCCCTCGGCATGCAGGTTCGCGGCCTCGTGCCGTTCGCTGCCACCTTCGCCGCGTTCTTCACCCGCGCCTTTGACGTCGTCCGGATGGCCGCGATCAGCCGGGCAAACCTCAAGCTGGTCGGGTCGAACGCCGGCGTGTCCACAGGCGAGGACGGCCCCTCGCAGATGGGCCTGGAAGACGTCGCCATGTTCCGCGCCGTGCGCGGGAGCGTCGTGCTCTGCCCGTGCGACGCGAACCAGACCGCGGCGCTGGTCGCCGAGATGGCGGCCGCTCAGGGAATCTCCTACCTGCGGGTGGCCGGGAGGGCCACACCGGTGATCTACGAGCCGGGCGAGAAGTTCCCGGTCGGCGGCAGCAAGGTGCTGCGGTCCAGCGACGCCGACCTGGTCACGATCGTCGCGGCCGGCGTCACCGTGCACGAGGCGCTCAGCGCCGCCGGCGCCCTCGCCGCCGATGGCATCTCCGCCCGGGTGATCGACCTGTACTCGGTGAAGCCGGTGGACACGCGGACACTGCGCGCCGCGGCAGAGGCCACGGAGAGCTTCGTCACGGTCGAGGACCACTGGCCGGAAGGCGGCCTCGGCGACGCCGTGCTCGCCGCGTTCGGCGACGGCTCCCAGCCGCCCAGGGTCACCAAGCTCGCCCCGCACACCATGCCGGGCTCGGCCACGCCCGCGGAGCAGCTGCACGTGGCAGGGATCGACGCCAAGGCCATCGAGGCCGCGGTGCGCGCGCTCCGGGAAATCAGCCGCTAACCGGCCCGCGCCGCGAGCTTGTCCAGGCGCTGCGCTGCCCTGGACAGGCCGTGGCGGTGCCGGGACATGCCTGCCCAGGGATCGGACCCGCCCAGCCGTTCCAGCCGCTCGCCCACCGTGCGCAGCGTGAACCGGTGCGGGGTCAGGCCAGCGTCTTCCAGCTCCTGCCACGCCAGCGGCGTGGCGACCGGCGCGCCCGGCCTGGCGCGCACCGAGTACGGCGCGACCGCGGTCTGGGCGTAGGCGTTGCGCATGACGTCGGCGTAGACCCGCTCGCCGCGGCTGTCCTTGCGCTGCTCGGTGGTCAGCTCGCCGGGCTCCCTGGCGGCCACCACCTCGCTGGCCCGGCGGGCGAAGCTGCGCGCGGTGCCGAAGTCGTCCCTGGCGCTCAGCGGCACGTGCACGTGCAGGCCCCTGCCGCCCGTTGTCTTGACGAACGCGGCCAGGCCGAGGTCGTCCTCGAGCAGCTCCCGCAAACGCAGCGCCAGGTGCCTGACCAGGCCGAAGTGCTTGTCATCGGGCGGGTCGAGGTCGAAGACCAGCTGGTCGGGGCGGTCCAGCGCGCCCGTCCTGCTGAGGAAGGCGTGCATCTCCACGCACGCCTGGTTGGCCAGATAGACGAGCGTGGCCGGCTTGTCGCAGATGACCTGCTGCAGCGTGCCATCCTGCTTCCGGACCCTGATCCTGGTCACGTAGCCGGGGAAGTAGCGCGGCACGTTCTTCTGCACGACCCGCTCGCCGCCTATCCCGTCCGGGTAGCGGGCCATGACCAGCGGGCGGCCGGCGAGGTAGGGCAGCATCCGGGATGCCATGTCCCGGTAGTAGCCGATAAGGTCACCTTTGGTGATCCCGGATTCCGGGAAGAACACCTTGCCGGTGTTGGACAGCTCGACCCTGATGCCGGAGACCGTGACCGCGCCGGCCGTCCCTGCGGTCACGACGCGGGCCCCGCGTCCGCAGGGATCTCCCGCACCACGTCCGCCGGATCCTTGTCGTCCCGCAGCCCCTGGAACCGCGGGTGGCGGAGCTCGCCGTCCCTGGTCCACTCGGAGAACCCGACCTGGCCGACCAGCCTGGGCTCGATCCAGTGCACTCCGGTCAGGCCGCGCGGGCGCGGCAGCACGCCGGCGTCGAACGGCGGGGTGTCGCGTTCCAGCCCGACCATGGCCTGGTGCAGGCTGTGCAGCAGCTTCTCGTTGAACCCGGTCCCCACCTTGCCCGCGTAGACGAGGCGGCCGTCGGGGTCGTAGTAGCCGAGCAGCAGCGCGCCGAAGCCGGACCGGGACCCCCGCGGGTCGGTGAAGCCGCCGATCACGAACTCCTGGCCGCTTACACACTTGAACTTGAGCCAGTCCCTGGTCCGCCCGCCGCGGTACGGGGCGCTGGCGCGCTTGGCGATGAGCCCCTCCCAGCCGCTGCCGCAGGCCTCCGTGTAATACGCCTCGCCGTCGGTGTCCCGGTGCTCGGTGAACCGCAGCGGGCCGTCGAAGGCGAGCAGCGAGCGGAGCACCTTCTTGCGGTCGCGCACCGGCCGCGGCCTGATGTCCCTCCCCTCGGCATACAGCACGTCGAACAGGTAGTAGTACACGGGGACCGCGGCCAGCAGGTCGTTCCCCGGCCTGGCAACGCCGAGCCGCTGCTGCAGCTGCTCGAAGCGGGTCTGATCGCCCTGGAAGGCCACGATCTCCCCGTCGACGATGAACCCGTCGCTCTGCTGCGCGGTCAGCGCGCCGGCGATCTCCGGGAACGTGCTGGTGATCTGGTGCTGGCTGCGGGACATCAGCCTGACCTCGTGGCCGGCTTCGACGTAGGCGAGGCAGCGCTCGCCGTCGAGCTTGCGCTCGAAGATCCACGCCGGGTCGGAGAACCGCTCCTTGGTGAGCGTGGCGAGCTCGGGCACCAGCCACGCGGGCAGCCGGGCCTGCTGTCCGTCCCTCCCGGGCATGTCCTGCCTCCTCGTGACGTGGTCCGGCCGCGGCGGCTGTCAGCGCCGCCGGCGCCATCGCTGGATCAGCCAGCCGGACACTACTATGCCTGCCGCCGCCGCGGGAGGCCGCGCGCAGCCCCGCGCACGTGCTCCCACGCGGGCGCGGAGCCCGGCGATCTCCTGGCGGTGCTCCGCGTCCGCCACGGCCGCACGGTTCTCCGCCATCCCGGGCAGGACCTCTGGTCCGGTGTCCATGCGCCCTCACTACCCGCCAGCCGGCCGCGATAACGGGCCGGCACGCGGCACGGGCCGGCCGCCGTGCCGCCCGTCACCGGGCTCAGTCAGGTGCGTCGCTGCGGCGCAGGATGACCACGGAGCGGCTGCCGACGCGCAGCGTCGCCGAGCCCTCCGCCTTCTCGCCCGGCCGGTCGCTGCTCGCCGTCTCTATGACCAGCTCCCACCACTGGCCCCACTGCTTGGGCAGCGTCCAGTCGATGAGGTGGTCCTGCGCGTTGAACAGCAGCAGGAATGAGCCGTCGGTCACCCGCTGACCGCGGCGGTCGCGGTCGGCGATCGCGTCGCCGTTGAGGAAGATGCCGACCGCGAGCGGGGACCCGGCGTCCCAGTCGTCGTCGCCCATCTCCGCCCCGTCGGGCTTGAACCAGCCGATGTCGAGCCCGCCGCGGATCGAGCGGCCCTGGAACCAGCGGCGGCGGCGCAGCACCGGGTGCTCGCGGCGCAGCGCGATCAGCCGGCGGGTGAACTCCAGCAGGTCGGTGTCCAGGTGCTCCCAGTCGTACCAGGAGATCTCGTTGTCCTGGCAGTAGCCGTTGTTGTTCCCGTGCTGGGTGCGCCCGATCTCGTCGCCGCCGAGCAGCATCGTGATCCCCTGCGAGACCAGCAGCGTGGTCAGGAAGTTGCGCTGCTGGCGGCGCCGCAGCGCGAGCACGGCCTCGTCATCGGTATCGCCTTCGGCGCCGCAGTTCCAGGAGCGGTTGTCCGGCGTGCCGTCCGCATTGTTCTCCCCGTTGGCCTCGTTGTGCTTGGAGTTGTAGGAGACCAGGTCGCGCAGGGTGAACCCGTCGTGCGCGGTGACGAAGTTGACGCTGGCGCCGGGGTGCCGCGTGTCGGCCTGGTACAGGTCCGAGCTGCCGGTGAGCCGGGAGGCGAACTCGCCCAGGGTGGCGGGCTCCTCCCGCCAGAACTCACGCATTGTGTCCCGGTAGCGGCCGTTCCACTCCGACCACAGCGCCGGGAAGTTGCCGACCTGGTAGCCGCCCTCGCCGATGTCCCACGGCTCGGCGATGAGCTTGACCTGGGAGACGACCGGATCCTGCTGGATCAGGTCGAAGAACGCCGACAGCCGGTCGACCTCATGGAACTGCCGGGCCAGGCTGGCGGCCAGATCGAACCGGAACCCGTCCACGTGCATCTCGGTGACCCAGTAGCGCAGCGAGTCCATGATCAGCTGGAGGGTGTGCGGATGGCGCACGTTCAGGCTGTTCCCCGTCCCCGTGGTGTCGTAGTAGAACCGCGGGTCATCCGCCAGGCGGTAGTAGGCCGCATTGTCGATGCCCTTCATCGACAGCACCGGGCCCAGGTGGTTGCCCTCGGCGGTGTGGTTGTAGACCACGTCGAGGATCACCTCGATGCCCGCCTCGTGCAGCACCCGGACCATCGCCTTGAACTCGGCCACCTGCTCCCCCCGCTGGCCGAAGGCCGCGTACTCGTTGTGCGGGGCCAGGAACCCGATCGAGTTGTAGCCCCAGTAGTTCCGGAGGCCCCGCTCGACCAGGTGCGGGTCGTGCACGAACTGGTGCACGGGCAGCAGTTCCACGGCGGTGATGCCGAGCTTGGTCAGGTACTCGATGGCGGCGGGATGGGCCAGGCCCGAGTAGCTGCCGCGCAGCGCCTCCGGGATACCCGGGTGCCGGATGGTGAAGCCCTTGACGTGGACCTCGTAGATGACCGACTCGCCCCGCGAGATATCCGGCGGGCGGTCGTTGCCCCAGTCGAAGTACGGGTTGTGCACCACGGACTTGGGCATGAACGAGGCGCTGTCGTCGTCGTTGCGCGAGTTCTCATCGCCGAAGTTGTACGGGAAACAGGCCTGGTCCCAGCGGACCTGGCCCTCGATGGCCTTGGCGTACGGGTCGAGCAGCAGCTTGGCGGGGTTGCACCGCTGGCCCCGCTCGGGCGCCCACGGCCCGTGCACCCGGTAGCCGTAGCGCTGGCCGGGCGGGACCGCGGGCAGGTAGGCATGCCAGCAGAACGCGTCCACCTCGTCGAGGCTGACCCGCTCCTCGCCCCCGTCGTCGCGGAACAGGCAGAGTTCGACCCGGTCGGCCATCTCGGAGAACAGCGAGAAGTTGGTCCCGGCGCCGTCGTAAAAGGCGCCGAGCGGATACGGGCGGCCCGGCCAGGTCTCGATGGCCTCGCTCATGAAGGACTGGGTCCTTTCCTCGTCGCGGCTGCCAGCAGGCGGGCAACTCTGCCTGCCCCCTCCGGCGCGGTGGCCTCGTTCAGGATCGCGACGGTGTCGGGCGGCAGGACGATGCCCCCGTCAATCAGCCGGATCCGGGCGTCGGAGGCCGCGAGCAGGGCGGCCGGCCCCTCTGCCGGGCAGGTCCAGATGCCCGTGCCCAGGTTAGCCGCAACCACGGCCGGCCCGCGGCGGATGACCAGCCAGCCCTGCCCGGGGTCGCAGGCGGTCGCCGTGCGGGCGAGGCGCGGATCGGTGAGCGCGGGCACCCGCCGCCGCAGCGCGATCAGCTCCCGGTACCAGGCCAGCAGGGCGGCGTGACGTTCTTTATTGATCTCGGCCCAGTCGAGCCGGGAGCGTTCGAACGTCGCGGGATCCTGCGGGTCGGGCACCCTGGCGTCCCAGCCGAACGCGGCGAACTCCGCGCGGCGTCCCTCGCTCACCACCCGGCCGAGCCCGGGATCGGCGTGGCTGGTGAAGTACTGGAACGGCGTGCTGGCGCCCCATTCCTCGCCCTGGAACAGCAGCGGCACGAACGGGGAGGTCAGCAGCAGCGCCGCCGCCACCCGCAGCCGGCCGTCACTCATCAGGGCGGAGCTGCGCTCGCCGGCGGCGCGGTTGCCGACCTGGTCGTGGTTCTGGGTGGAGACGACGAACTGGCTGCCGGCCAGCCCGGCCGGGGGCCGGCCGTGCACGCGGCGGCGGTGCGGGGAATAGATCCCGTCGTACACCCATGCCTGGCGCAGCGCCTTGGCCAGCAGCGGCAGCGGGCCGAAGTCCTCGTAGTAGCCGCTGCGCTCCCCGGTCAGCGTCGCGTGCAGGGCGTGGTGCCACTCGTCGGCCCAGGCGGCGTCCATGCCGTAGCCGCCGGCGTCCCGGCTGCGGACGAACCTGGGGTCGTTGAGGTCGCTCTCGGCGACCAGGAACAGCGGCCGGCCGAGGTGCGCGGCCAGCGCCGCCACCTCGGCGGCGAGCTCCTCCAGGATGTGCGTTGCCGAGTCGTCGGCGATCGCGTGCACGGCGTCCAGGCGGAGGCCGTCGCAGTGGTAGTCGCGCAGCCACATCAGCGCGTTGTCGATCACGAAGCGCCGGACCTCGTCGCTGCCGGGCCCGTCGAAGTTGACCGCCGGGCCCCAGTAGGTCTGGTGCCGCTCCGAGAAGTACGGGCCGAA
>JASHPR010000657.1 GCA_030038015.1 Streptosporangiaceae bacterium | reverse complement strand
GCGCGGGCATCCGCGCCGCGCCGGCGGCCGGCGCGGCGCGGGCCGCTCAGGGTTAACGGAGGATGGCGCAAGGGCACAGGAGCCTAGCAAAGGCGGGCCGGCGAGTCATCTCATTTTCACGCCGCATCCCTGGCGCCCGGGTCACCAGGCCCAGTGGAAGCCGGCCACGGTCTTCTCGATGAACCGCAGGTAGCGGTGGACGGAGTTCTGCTGGTCGAGGGTGACCGGCTCCTGCTCGATGATCCTGCCGTCCACGCCTTCCCACGTGGCCCACCAGACGCTGGCCGGCAGCTTGTCCGGGTGGAACTCGACGCGCATGTCGAAGTTCTCCAGCCGTCTCATCACCGCGCGCCGGTACTCGCGCTCGTGCGGGTCAAGCGGGTCCCCCGGGTACTGGTAGGTGGCCCGGTACTCCAGGGTGGTTGTCTCGCCCGCGTCCAGGACCCTGGCCAGGTGGATGAAGGTGACGAAGAGCTCCTCGCCGACCTGGTAGAGGTCACCGCTGAGCTGGGTGCAGCCCTGCCCGACCTCGAGGGTCAGCGCCTTGGTGTCGTACAGGAAGGGGATCCGGTCCAGGCCGTCCGCGATCGCCTCGATGACCTGGAGCGTGCGGGCCCGGTCCGGCAGGCCGCCGGCCCCGATGTGCAGATGATCATGCAGCGAGAGCGTCTGGTGGCGGCGCGGGCCGATGGCGGCGTGCAGTTCCTGCTCGGTTCGCTGCGTGACCGCCCGCGGCCCGGACAGGACGGTGATCAGGCCCGATCCTTCGTACAGCCGCCACAGGCGGTCGGCTTCGGCGTCGGGGAACCCGAACGCATCGATGAACAGCGACAGTGTCGGCCGGCTGAGCAGCCGGCCGGACAGCGCGCGGGAAACCGTGTCCTTGAGCTGGTGCGGCAGCACGTCGGCATCGCCGGGCACGCGCGGGTAGCTCCACAGGTGCCGGGCGAGCACCTCGGCGACCGCCAGCTGCGTGATGCCGGCGGACCTGGCCCTGACCACATGCTGCTCCCACAGCCGGCGGTACGGGCCCTGCCGTTGCAGGAGTTCCCGCAGGTAGCCGACGGCGGCGCGACGGCCGGCGGCCGCGGGGGCATCGGTCACGCGGATTCGTCCTCGCCTGTGCGAACTTACTGCGATATCTAGCGGCTATTTTACGGGTCAGGCCCCGGGTAAAGGCGGCTAGCCGGCGATAGGGGGGCGGGCCCGTCGCGTTGCGGCGGGCCCGGCAGGCATGCCGCGTCTCCAGGGTCCCCGCGGCGCGGCCAGGCAGCGCCGCGGCTCACCGTTCAGAATAGAACGGACATGAACGTTCCGCACTCGGTGAACCCCACCCTGCGGTAGGCGGCGCGGGCCGGGGCGTTGAAGTCATTGACGTACAGCGAGACCACCGGCGCGACCGAGCGCAGCGCGTGCGCGACCACGGCCGCCATCCCGCGGGCGGCATGGCCGCGGCCGCGGAGCTCCGGCGGCACCCACACGCCCTGGACCTGGCAGGCCAGCGGGGTCACCGCGCCGATCTCGGCCTTGAACACCACCTGGCCGTTCTCGATCCTGGCGTACGACCGGCCCGCCCGGATCAGTTCCGCCACCCGGGCCCGGTACGCCGCTCCCCCGTCCGGCCCGACCGGGGACACCCCCACCTCCTCGGTGAACATGGCCACCGACGCCGGCAGCAGCGTGTTCAGCTCGTCCGGGCGGACCAGGCGCACCAGCGGGTCGGGCGGCACCAGCGGGTCCGACGAGATGGCCATGACCGGCTGCACCGCCCTTATTTCCCGTGGCCGGCCCCAGTAAGGACCGAGCAGCGACCAGAGTTCCTGGACGGCGTCGGCCGGCCCGACGATCGACGAGCAGCGGCGGCCCTGCAGCCGGGCGCGCTCGGCGAACGCCGCGACGGCCGCGGACGACGCCTCGACCGGCACCAGGTTCGCGCCCGAGTAGCACAGGGACGTCACCTTGCCCGACTCCACATAACCCCACAGCTGGGCGCCGAGCCTGCCCGGGTCCACCCCGGCCGCGTGAACCCGCGAGCTGACGAAGACGTTCGTGACCGCATCGCGGTCACAGATCTCGAGTACCTCGTCAAGATCGCGGTCATTGAGCAGGCGGAGCGATGACGACCGCCATGCCCTGGTGCGCAGCACGTTCCCAGCGTAATGGCATCACGGCGATGGCGGCTGGGCAGCGCCGGGCCGGGAGCAAACCGTTACCCGGCGCTGCTTGGCGTCGGGGCGGGCTCCGCCGGGCAGGTCGCGTTCACCAGGCCGGGCCCCTGCGGCAGTGCCCCGGTGGCAAGGTACCGGTTCAGGTAGCCGTTCACGCAGTTGTTCGGCGGGTCGGCGAGCGACTGGCCGTGGTTGCCGCCGCCCTCGACCACCACCATCCGCGCGCTCGGCAGCAGCCGGTGCGCCACCTGCGCGCCCGCGTAGGGGGTCGCCGCGTCCAGGGTGCCCTGCAGCATCAGGATGCCCGGCAGCCCCGCCCCCTTGATCTGCAGCGGTGTCGACGGCCCCCGGACCGGCCAGAACGCGCACGCCGCGTTGAACCACGCGTTGTCCCAGGCCTCGAACGGCGCGGTGGCGTACACCTCGCTGGTGTCGGTGTTCCAGGTGGCCCAGCTGCGGGGCCAGTTCACGTCGCTGCACTCGACGGCGTTGTAGACCGCGAACTCGTTCTCGTTCTGGATGCCTTCCTGGTCGTACTGGGCGACCAGCTGGCCGGTCGAGCGGTTGTTCAGGTAGGCGGCGAGCGCGGCGGCCAGGCCGGGCCAGTACGCGTTGTCGTAGCCGCCGATCAGCATCGTGTCGTCGAACTCGTCGGCGCCGATCAGCGGCTGGCCGGACGGGCCGGGGATCGGGTGCGCTTCCAGGTCGGCGCGCGCGGCGTAGAAGCTCGCGCTCACCTCCGAGGCGGTGGATCCGAGGTGGTAGACGCTGTCGTACGTGGCCATCCACGCGAAGAACGCCTGCAGCCGGGCCTCGAACGCGTAGTCCTGGTCGATGTTGTCGATCCACCAGACGCCCTCAGGGTCGACGGTGCTGTCCAGCACCATGCGCCGGACCCGGTGCGGGAACAGCGTCGCGTACACCTGCCCGATGTAGGTGCCGTAGGAGTAGGCGAAGTAGCTGATCTGCTGCTGCCCGAGCGCCGCGCGGATCGAGTCCATGTCCCTGGCGATGTTCTCGGTGGTCATGTACGGCAGCAGCCAGCCGTAGCTCTTCTCGCAGTCCTGGGCGTACATCTTCGCGCGGTCGATGTTCTCCTGCTCCTCCGCGGCCGACGTCGGGATGTAGTCGGGCCTGGCCCGGGAGAAGAACGACGGGTCGCAGGTGAGCTCGGGCACCGAGGCCCCGACCCCGCGGGTGTCGAAGCCGACGATCGTGTACTCGGACGCGACGGCCGGGTCCAGCCCCTCGGCCACGAACGCGGCCAGGCTGCGCCCGGAGCCCCCGGGGCCGCCGGGGTTGACCAGCAGCACGCCCTGGCGCTTCCCCGGCGGCGCCGTGGCCGGCACCTCAGACAGCGCGAGCGTGATCTTCCTGCCGCCCGGGCGCGCGTAGTCGAGCGGGACCTGCAGGCTCGCGCACAGCAGCGAGGCTCCCTGGACGGTGCAGGGATGCCAGCTCAGCGCGGTGCCCGCCGGCGCCGTCCCCGCGGGGGAATCCGGCGCCGCGGAGGACGACCCGCCGGTGCACCCCGCCATTCCCGCGGCGGCCGCCAGGGCTGCCGCAGCCGCCACGGCGTGCAGGACTCGTTTCATGAGGCCATCCTGCCCGATGCGCCGCGGCCGCCGCGCCACTCCCTGCCCTCTGCGGGGGTGCGCGTTACGGTTTCCTGGCTTCTGCCGCGCGCGCCGCCGGTCAGCTCTCGGCCCGCTCCATGGTCGCGGCGAGCTTCATCGCCTCTTCGATCAGAGTCTCCACGATCTGCGACTCGGGCACGGTCTTGATCACCTCGCCGCGCACGAAGATCTGCCCCTTGCCGTTGCCGGACGCCACGCCCAGGTCGGCCTCGCGTGCCTCGCCGGGGCCGTTGACGACGCAGCCCATCACCGCGACGCGCAGCGGCACGTCCATCCCGTCCAGGGCCGCGGTCACCTCGTCGGCCAGCTTGTACACGTCCACCTGGGCCCGGCCGCAGGACGGGCAGGACACGATCTCCAGGCCCCGCTGGCGCATCCCGAGCGACTCCAGGATCGCGATGCCGACCTTGACCTCCTCGACCGGCGGCGCCGACAGCGAGACCCGGATCGTGTCGCCGATCCCCTCGGCGAGCAGGGCGCCGAACGCCACCGCCGACTTCACCGTGCCCTGGAACGCAGGCCCGGCCTCGGTGACGCCGAGGTGCAGCGGGTAGTCGCAGCGCGCCGCGAGCTGCCGGTAGGCGTTGATCATCACGACCGGGTCGTGATGCTTCACCGAGATCTTGATGTCCCCGAAGCCGTGCTCCTCGAACAGCGAGCACTCCCACAGCGCGGACTCGACCAGGGCCTCAGCCGTGGCCTTGCCGTGCTTGGCCAGCAGCCGCTTGTCCAGGGATCCCGCGTTGACGCCGATCCTGACCGGGATGCCCGCGGCCGACGCGGCCCGGGCGATCTCGGCGACCTTGTCGTCGAACGTCTTGATGTTGCCGGGGTTCACCCGCACCGCCGCGCATCCGGCGTCGATCGCGGCGAACACGTACTTCGGCTGGAAGTGGATGTCGGCGATGACCGGGATCTGCGACTTGCGCGCGATCTCCGGCAGCGCGTCGGCGTCGTCCTGGGACGGGACCGCGACCCGGACGATCTGGCACCCCGCGGCGGTGAGCTCCGCGATCTGCTGCAGGGTGGCGTTCACGTTGGCGGTCACCGTCGTGGTCATGGACTGGACGGAGACGGGCGCGCCCCCGCCCACCGGCACCTTGCCCACCATGAGCTGGCGGGACCTCCGGCGCTCCGCCAGCGGCGCTGGCGGGACTTCTGGCAACCCAAGGTCAACGCTCATAACGTAAATGTCACCTTACTGTATAAGATGCACCGGATTAAAAATGTCTGCCGCCATGAGCAGGACCCCCAGGCCGATCAGCAGCATGAAGACCCCGACGCTGACCGGGACCAGGCGCTGCATGTCGACCAGGCCCGGGTCGGGCCGGCCGAAGAGCCTGGCCAGCCAGGCCCTGATCCGCTCATAGAAGATCACCGCAAGATGCCCGCCGTCCAGCGGGAGCAGCGGGAGCAGGTTGAACGCGCCGATGAAGATGTTGAGCGAGATGATGATCAGGAGCAGGTCGGAGACCGAGTACCGCCAGCCGCCGCCGGAGGCGACGGCCTGCCCGGCGATGTCCGCCGCGCCGACCACGCTGCTCACGTCCCCGGCCGGGGTCTGCGCCCGGTTCTTGGCGAAGAGGTCAGGAATTGCCGCGGGCAGCTTCGCGAACGCGTCGGCCGAGCCAACGAGGACCTGCCCGAATGCCGAGCCCGAGAACGTCACGGCACCGACCGGGCCGGATCGCTGGAAGACCACGGCGTCGCCGATACCCAGGTAGGAGCCCTTGCGGCCGGGAACGGACGCCGGGGAGGCCGTCAGGGTCAGCTGCTTTCCGGCGCGGAGCACGGTCACCGACATCGGCTTGCCGGCCGGCTGGGCGCGGATGGCGTCGCCCAGTTGCGTCCAGTTATGCACCGGCTTTCCGTCAATGGCGATGACCTTGTCGTCCGCCTTGAGCCCGGCCAGCCGGGCCGGTGAGTTTACCTTGCTGCCCGCGCACGATCCGTCGTCGAACGCCTTCAGGCTGGTGGGCACGCAGCTGCTGACCGAGCCGATCGTGGTGGTGTTGTCGTTGGGCTGGCCGATCCCGATCGCCAGGAAGAGCAGCAGCACGAACGCGAGCGCGAAGTGCATGAACGAGCCTGCCACCATCACGATGGCCCGCTGCCAGGTCGGCTTGTTGCGCATGGAGCGGGGCTCGTCGGCCGGGTCGACCTCGTCGAGGTTGGTCATCCCGGTGATCCTGACGAAGGCGCCGAACGGCAGCGCCTTGATCCCGTACTCGGTCTCGCCCCGCTTGGTCGACCACAGGGTCTGCCCGAAGCCGATGAAGAACTGGGTGACCTTCATGCCGAACTTCTTGGCCGTCACGAAGTGCCCGGCCTCGTGCAGGATCACAGAGATCAGCACGGCCACCACGAAGATGACCACGCCCAGCAGGAAACTCATCCCGCTGTGTCTCCCTCCCTGCGTGGCGCCAGGTCAGCCGCGGCTCGCGGTGCCGGTCAGCTCACGTGCCCGTTCCCGCGCCCAGCTGTCCGCGGCGAGCACGTCCTCCAGCGTCACGGCCTTCGTGCCCGGACCATCATGCTCAGAGACTACCCGCGCAACAGTATCGATGATCCCTGTGAACCGGAGCCGACCCGCCAGGAATGCCGCGACGCACACCTCGTTGGCGGCGTTGTAGACGGCCGGGGCTGTGCCGCCCGCAGTTCCCGCAGCACGGGCGAGTGGTACCGCAGGGAACGCGCTCTCGTCGAGCGGCTCGAAAGTCCAGGTATGTCCTATTGACCAGTCTACCGGGCTGGCGGCGCCGGGCACCCGCTGCGGCCAGGCCAGGGCGAGCGCGATCGGTATCCGCATGTCGGGCGGGCTGGCCTGCGCGATCGTCGAGCCGTCGGCGAACTCGACCATGGAGTGCACGACCGACTGCCGGTGCACGACCACCTCGATGGCGTCGAAGCCGATGCCGAACAGCAGGTGCGCCTCGATCAGCTCCAGGCCCTTGTTCACCAGCGTGGCCGAGTTCACGGTGATCACCGGGCCCATGCTCCATGTCGGGTGCGCCAGGGCCTGCTCCGGCGTGACGTCTTC
>JASHPR010000656.1 GCA_030038015.1 Streptosporangiaceae bacterium | reverse complement strand
TCCGGGTCTGTGTTCAAGGACTTGTCCTCGCTCTGGACGTGCGCTTGCGGGTCCTGCTCGCAGGGGTGCGGAGCTTCAGGGAAAGCCCAAGGGCGCCGGTTCCGTCCCGGGGCCACAGGCGAGGGGAAAGCCGGACGGGCGAACACCAGTGAACCCTCGATGATGTCCCGTTAATCCGAGCTCCCCGGGGCGGATGGCACGGCCGGGGTGACAGGGGCTGGCCGTTGGGAAGCGGCAGGCGGCGACCGCCGACCTCGGGACGGTCGCGTGAACACCGCTGCCCCCGGGGTATAGAGGGCGCCCTCCCCGGTTGTGTCTCATGCGTGCGGAACACGGAAACCCCGTCCGGGTCCGCGCCTGTGGCGCGGTAGGCCGATCGTAAGAGGGGCGGAATCCCCGGGCGGGACAGGATGCCCAGCAAGCTAATGCCGGTGGCCGGAAGGCAGCGGGAAAGCGCGGCAGCATGACCGGTTCCTCCGCTGGTGGTCGCGTATAACCGGCCGGATACCGGGCCGGGTGCCCGGGCGCGAAAGCGCGCTGACGTGGGCAGGTGAGCCATTGAAGACGAGCAGATCGTGACGGCCAGAACCAAGGGACAAGTTAGGCGCCGGTGACGGTGAACGGACCTGAGGGCGTGCTTGACTGGGATGCTGTTGACTGGCGTGCCCGCGAGCAGGACGTACGGCGGCTGCGGCAGCGGATCTTCAAGGCGGCGCGGGAGCAAGACTGGCCTAAGGTCAGGAGCCTGCAGAAGCTGATGCTGCGCAGCCGGGCTGACACGCTGGTCAGCGTGCGGCAGGTGACGCAGCGCAATACCGGGCGCAAGACCGCCGGGATCGACGGGGAGGTTGCGTTAACTCCTGAGGCCAGGGCGGGTGTGGCGGTGCGGGTGCATCAGTCGCGTTCGTCGTGGCGTCCCCGTGCGGTCAAGCGTGTGCATATTCCGAAGGCATCAAACCCTGCAAAGCTCCGCCCGCCCGGCATCCCAGTGATCATGGACCGGTGCCATCAGGCCCGGGTCCGCAATGCGCTGGAGCCGGAGTGGGAGGCCCGGTTCGAGCCCCGGCCGTATGGGTTCCGGCCGGGCCGGGGCTGCCACGACGCGATCGCGGCAATCTGCAACGTGTGCAAGGGCCCCTGGTCCACGCGCACCTGGGTGCTGGACGCGGACCTGGCCGCGGCGTTCGGCCGCATCGATCATGACCACCTTCTCGCCGCGCTCGGGCCGTTCCCGGCCAGGGACATGGTCCGGGACTGGCTGAAGGCGGGGGTGTTCGAGGCGGGCAAGGGGTTCGCGCCGACCGTGGAGGGAACTCCCCAAGGGGGCTTATGCAACGCTTTTCATAACCCGCCTTATGAGCAGGGCCGGGTTATGCGCAGCGCTGGCTTTCTGGCCCTGGTGACAGCGATACGGGCGGCCGGGCGCTGCGCATAACCCCGAGGATTGCCGATCAGGCGGTCCGGCATGGTGCCGGGCCAGCATGATCGGAGGTCAGCTGTCATGGCGATTTTGTCTGCGCTGGTGTCGGACCTGGAGGCAGAGTTACGGCGCCTGGGCTACAAAGACTCGACGCTCGTCTGGTACCGGGGCTGCTGGCGCCGCATGCACAGACACTTCGCTGCCCGCGGCATCGAGGAGTTTTCCCTGGACGCGGCGATGACGTGGGTTGATGATGCATGCGGCTTCTTCGCCAAGGAGCAGGGCGAGATCCTGAAGCGAACCGATGTGTACTTGTTCAGGGTCGCCCAGATGCTGGAGGATTACGCGGTGCACGGCGCGGTGCTGCGCCGCTATAACCGGTCGGTGAGCAAGCTGGACGGGCGCGGCGCGGAGGCGGTCGCCCGGTTCCAGGCACACCTTCGTGCCGCTGACCGCGCAGTGTCGACGGTGCGCACCTACGGGACGATCACCGGCGAGTTCATCGCGTTCATCGGCACCCGCGGCGGGCTGGCTTGCTGTGACGCCGCGACGATCGGGGCCTTCGTGGCCACGCTGGCCGGTTACCAGGCCAAGACTGTCGAGCAGAAACTGTGCGCGCTGCGGTCCTTTCTGCGGTTCGCGTCCGCCGAGGGCCTGGTCGACGCCGCCTGCCTGCCGGCGGTCCCGGCAGCCCGCTCCAGCAGGCAGGCCAGGATCCCGTCGGTGTGGGAGCCGGGCGAGGTGGCCAGGATCGTCGAGGCGATCGACCGGGACAACCCGTGCGGGAAGCGGGATTACGCGATCATCTTGCTGATCACCAGGCTCGGGCTGCGCGGCGTCGACATCCGGCGGCTGGAGTTCGCCGACTTCGACTGGCGGGGCAACCGCCTGCTCGTGACGCAGGCCAAGACCGGGCACCCGGTGCAGCTGCCGCTGCTGAAAGAGGCCGGCTGGGCGGTGATCGACTACATCCGCCATGGCCGGCCGGACTGCGACTGCCCTCAGGTTTTCGTGCGGCACACGGCGCCGATCGGCCCGTTCTCCGACGAGGATCATCTGCATCAGATCCTGGTCAAGCACGCCAGGGTGGCGCACGTGCGGGTGAGCGAGAAACGCCGTCATGGCATGCACTCGCTTCGTCACACCCTGGCCACCCGGCTGATGGAAAACGGCACCCCGGTCGAGCAGATCGCCGACATCCTCGGCCACCAGTCAGCCGAGTCGACCGGCGTCTACCTGAAATCCTCGCTGGGGCTGCTGTCCAGGTG
>JASHPR010000060.1 GCA_030038015.1 Streptosporangiaceae bacterium | reverse complement strand
CGCCGCCGCCGCTCACGCGGACGAGGGCTCGGACCCGCCGTCCGACCTGCGCGGGGCGGCCGACTACCGCAGGCACCTGGCCCGGGTTCTCACCGGCCGCGCGCTGGCGGGAGCCGCCGGGCTCGGGTGAGGGCGCCCTACCGCGCGGCCGGGACGGGTTTACCCCGGTCGGCCGCGCGGTAGGTCTTTGCCGATGCGAGCCGATAGCGGGCATAATCCACTGACCGAGTCGTGCGAGAAGAGGCAGAAGAGCACGATCGCGAGCACAGAGAGCGTGACGCAGCCATGAGCATGGAGCTCGACAACTCCTTTACCGTGCCGGTCCCGCCCGAACAGGCCTGGGACGTCCTGCTTGACGTGAAGCGGATCGCGCCGTGCATGCCGGGCGCGACCGTCGACGAGGTCGACGGCGACGTGGTCAACGGGCACATCAAGGTCAAGGTCGGGCCGGTCTCTCTGACGTACCGCGGAACCGCGACGTTCACCGAGCGCGACGCCGACGCGCGTACGGTGGTGGTGGAGGCCTCCGGCAAGGAGACCCGCGGCGCCGGCACCGCCTCCGCGACGGTGCGGGCGTCTCTCGAGCCCGATTCCTCGGGGACCGGCACCATGGTCACCATGCACACGACGATGAACGTGACCGGGCGCCCGGCTCAGTTCGGCCGGGGCGTGATGGTCGAGGTCGGCGGCAAGCTGGTGGATCAGTTCGCCGCGAACCTGGCCAAGCAGATCGCGGGGGAAGGCGCGGACAGCACGTCCGCGGCCGCCGCCGACGGCGGCACGGCAGCGGCCTCCCCCGCCGGCGGCATGGCTGTGGCAGACGGCGGCACGGCCGCGAGCGCCGACGACACGCACAACCTCAACGGCGCCGGCACCGCCGTCATCGTGACGCACCAGGACGGGGCGGGCCCGGCCGCGCCGGTCACCGACGCCGCCGCGGCACCCCCGGACAAACAGGACTCCATTAACCTGGTCCGGCTGGTCGGACCCGCCATCCTCAAGCGCGTCCTCCCCGTCGCCGCCATAGCCGCGGCCCTCGCCCTGCTAGGCCGGCGCCTGTTCCGCCGGTCAAGAAGGGAGGAGAGGGCTTAACAGACGGTGGAGTTCCAGCAGGTCGTCCGGCGCCGGCACATGGTGCGCCGGTTCAGCGACGAGCCCGTCTCGCAGGAGAGCCTCGACCGGATCTTGGACAACGCCGTCCGCGGCCCGTCCGCCGGGTTCTCTCAGGGCCAGGCCTTCCTGGTGCTCACCGGCGAGGAGCTTAAGCGCTTCTGGGAGGTGGCCGGCGAGGCGGCGGCCGCGTCGGTCACGGCGGCGCCGCTGGTCATCGTGCCGATGTCGGCCAAGCAGGTGTACCTGGACCGCTACGCCCGGCCCGACAAGGGGTGGACCGACCGGGACGAGACGCGCTGGCCGGTGCCGTTCTGGCACATCGATACCGGCATGGCCGCGCTGCTTGTCCTGCTGACCGTGGTGGACGAGGGCCTGGCCGCGCTGTACTTCGGCATGGTGCCCGAGGCCGTGGCCCGGTTCCGCGAGGCGTTCGGCGTACCGGACGACCTCGAGCCCATCGGCGCCATCGCGATCGGCCACAGCGCGGAGGCTGCCCCGCGGGACCTGGGGGCCCGCCGTCGTCCCGCGCAGGACGTGATCCACTACGGCCGCTGGTAGGAGCGGCCTGCACGGTCGCTGTCCTCGATGTGACCGCGCAGGAACCGGGCGTTGGCCAGGCCGGCCTGCGCCGCGTTGGCGCGAGCCAGGGCGAGCATGTCCGCGCTTGCGTCCAGGCCGCGGGCGATCCCGCCCGGGGCGACCCGGCGGGCCGGCAGCAGCACGTCCAGTCCGCCGCCGGACCCCAGACATGCCCGAAGGCCAGGGACGCCCCTGGTCCCGGCGGGCGTGCCGGTGCGGTTACCCGGGCTGGGCGCCGATCAGCGCGCCGAGGCTGGCCAGCGCCTCGGTGCGGGCCCGGTAGTAGACCCACACCCCGCGCTTGTCACGGTCCAGCAGCCCGGCCTCGTGCAGCACCTTCAGGTGGTGGCTGATGGTGGGCTGGGACAGGTCGAACGCTTCGTTGAGGTCGCAGACGCAGGCCTCGCCGCCCGGGTGAGAGGCCACCAGGGACATCAGCCGCAGCCGGACCGGGTCGGCGAGCGCCTTCAGCAGCGGTGCGACCTGCTCGGCCTGCGCCTGGGACAGCGGCTCAGCTGACAGCGGCGGGCAGCATCCCGCCAGCCCGGCCGGGTCCAGCACGGTCAAGGATTTCGGCATGCATCTATATTGACAGATATCGATGTCTATGGCAAACTCGGCGGATAGACAGACATCAATGTCTAGAGGTGATGGTGATGAGCGACCAGATGAGCACGGGTCTGCGCGAGGAGGTCCGGGCCCGGTACGCCGAGGCGGCCCGCGCCGTCCTGGAGCCGGAGGCTGGCGCCGCCGCCTCGTGCTGCGGCAGTTCGGCGGCTGACTCGTGCTGTGGCGCGGGACCGGCGGCGGCGGTCGGCGGGTTCAGCGAGGGACTGTACCGCGAGGGGGAGACCGACGGGCTGCCCGAGGAAGCGGTCCTGGCCAGCCTGGGCTGCGGGAACCCGCTGGCGGTCGCGGACCTGCGCGAGGGTGAGCGGGTGCTGGACCTGGGCTCGGGCGGTGGCATCGATGTGCTGCTTTCGGCCCGCCGGGTCGGCCCGTCCGGGTTCGCCTACGGCGTGGACATGACCGACGAGATGCTGGCCCTGGCCCGCGCCAACGCCGCCAAGGCCGGAGCCGAGAACGTCGAGTTCCTCAAGGGCCAGATCGAGGACCTGCCGCTGCCGGATGCGGCGGTGGACGTGGTGATCTCCAACTGCGTGATCAATTTGTCTGCCGACAAGCCCGCTGTGCTCGCCGAGATGTTCCGCGTCCTGGTGCCCGGCGGGCGGATCGGCATCACCGACGTGGTCGCCGAGGACCACATGTCGCCCGCTGACCGCGCCGCCGCGGGCTCCTACGTCGGCTGCATCGCCGGTGCCCTGTCCCGGTCGGAGTACCTCGAGGGCCTGGCCGCGGCCGGGTTCACAGATGCGACGGTCACTTTCACCACCCAGGCTGCCCCGGGGATGCACTCGGCGATCATCCGGGCTGTCAAGGCTGCGGCGCTATAACCGGCCGGGCCCCCCGGCGGCACCCGACCGGGCCCCCCGGCGGCACCCGGCCGGCCCCCCGGCGGCACCTGGCTGGGCCCCGGCAAGCTCGGCCTGGATGCGCCTTGCCCCACTCAGCTGCCGCCGAGCGCTTCGCGAACCGAGGCCAGGCGCTGGGGCACGATCCGCCACCACGTCCATTTCCCCCGTTTTTCCCCCTCGATGAGCCCGGCCTGGGCCAGAACCCGGGTGTGGTGGGAGATGGTGGGCTGGCTCTTGCCCAGGGGCTGTTGCAGGTGGCAGCTGCACACCTCACCCTGCGCGGCGAGGATCGATATCAGCCGCAGCCGAACCGGGTCAGCCAGGGCGCCCAGCACCGCCGCCAGGGCGACGGAGTCGCTTTCCGATAGTGGTACCTCAGTCAGTGGCGGCCCGCATAGCGCCTCGTCGATGAGCGGAAGGGCCGTGGTCGCGCGCGCCGCGGGCATCCTGAATCCTCCGATTGACATCCATCGATACGTAGCGCTAGCTTCGGATTGACGTTAATCAATCTACCGGAGGCTCGGCGGTTCAGCATGCCCACGTCCTGGCCGGTTGTGTCCGCGCCCGGTCCTGGTAACGCTGCCGGATCCTGGCGCGGCCTGGTTGCTGCCGGGCGGGCCGCGTGGTGACGGACGTGGCTTTGTGGCGGCGGCTGCTGGCCGAGCTGTTGGGCAGCGCGTTCCTGGCCGCGGTGGTGATCGGCTCGGGCATCGCCGCGCAGCGCCTGTCCCCCCGGGCCACCGGGCTGGAGCTGCTGGAGAATGCGGCGGCGACCGCTGCCGGGCTGTTCGCGATCATCTTGATGTTCGGGCCGGTATCCGGCGGCCACTTCAACCCTGTGGTGTCTTTCGCCGATGCCGCGTTCGGGGGGCTGCGCTGGCGCGACGCGGCCGCCTACCTGCCCGCGCAGGTCGCGGGGTGCGTCACCGGGGCGGTGACAGCGAACCTGATGTTCGCCTTGCCAGCGGCGACGATCTCCACCAAGGACCGGGCCTCCCCGGCCCATTTCCTGTCCGAGATCGTCGCGACCCTGGGGCTGATCCTGGTGATCTTCGCTCTGGCCCGATCCGGGCGCAGCCGGGCTGCCCCGGCGGCGGTCGGCGCCTATATCGGCGCGGCGTACTTCTTCACCTCCTCTACCAGCTTCGCCAACCCGGCGATCACCATCGGCCGGATGTTCTCTGACACTTTCGCCGGTATCGCCCCCTCGTCTGCCCCGGCGTTCATCGCCGCCCAGATCATCGGAGGCGCACTGGCCTTGATGGTCATCCGGGCGCTGTATCCAAGCATCACGGCGGCCCAGGCCGCCGGCATCATCGTCCCTCACCACGAAGGCCGGGCCGGGCCCGCCGCTGCCAGGGGCGCCCCCGACCGCGCCTCGCCGGGTGCCCGGCCACCCGGCCGCAGCCAGCCCAGCGAGTAGCCAACCCCCTACGGGAGCCTGACATGCACCTGGTCATGATCGGTGGCAGCGACGCGGGGATCAGCGCCGCCCTGCGGGCCCGCGAGCTGAACCCGGCCGCGGACGTCACGGTGGTGGTGGCCGACGCCTACCCGAACTTCTCGATCTGCGGCATCCCCTATTACATCTCCGGTGAGGTGGCGCACTGGCGCAACCTGGCCCACCGGTCCATCGCCGACCTGGAGGCAGCCGGGATGTGGCTGCGGCTTAACACCACCGCCCGCCGCATCGACGTCGCCGCCCGCAAGCTTGCCGTCACGTCCGCCACCGGCGGGGAGGAACTGCTCGGCTATGACAAGCTGATCGTCGCCACCGGCGCGGTCCCGGCGCGGCCCCCGATCGGCGGCCTGGACGGCCCGGATGCTCTTGGCCCCGGCGACGGGGTGCACCTGCTGCACTCGATGGGCGACACCTTCGCCGTGATGCGGACCCTGGAGCACGCCGCGCCCGCCAGCGCGGTCATCGTCGGCGCCGGGTACATCGGCCTGGAAATGGCCGACGCCCTCACCGTCCGCGGGCTGGCGGTCACCCAGATGGAACAACTGGCCGACGTGCTGCCCACCGTTGACCCGCAGCTGGGCGCGCTGGTCCGCGCCGAACTGCAATCCCACGGCGTGGAGGTCCTGGCCGGCACCACCGTCCGGGCCATCACCCGCGCCGCACCCGGCCAGGCCGGGAAGCTGGAAGTCCAGGCCACCGCGGCCGACGGCACCGCCATGACCCGCGCGGCCGACATGGTCCTGGTCGTCACCGGCGTCCGCCCCGACACCGCGCTGGCGGCCGAGGCCGGGGCCATCCTCGGCGTCAAGAGCGCGATCGCCGTGGACCCAGGGATGCGGACCAATCTGCCGGATGTGTTCGCCGCGGGAGACTGCGTCATCACCCACCACCGGCTGCTCGGCCAGACCTATCTCCCGCTGGGCACCACCGCGCACAAGCAGGGCCGGGTCGCCGGGGAGAATGCGCTCGGCGGGAACCGGCAGTTCACGGGCAGCCTCGGCACCCAGGTCGTGAAGATCTTCAACCAGGCCGCCGCCCGGACCGGGCTGCGCGACCACGAAGCCGCCGCGGCCGGATTCGACCCGGTCACCGTCGCCTCCCGGGCCGACGACCACAAGTCCTACTACCCCGGCAGCCACCCCATCGCCATGCGCATCACCGGCGACCGCGCCACCGGGCGGCTGCTGGGCATGCAGCTGTTTGGCCACCGGAATGCGGAGATCGCCAAGCGCATCGACATCGCTGCGACTGCCATCTTCAACAGCATGACCGTTGCGGCGATCAGCGATCTCGACCTGTCTTACACCCCTCCGCTTGGCAGCCCCTGGGAGGCAGTGCAGATGGGCGCCCAGGCCTGGGACCGGGAGGTTCTGCGGCTCAGCACGTAAGGAGAGTGCTCACATGGCCACCACCCATGTCATGACGCAGGCGGAGCGCATGTGCCTGCACGGCGCGGCGCGCGACCTGCACACCGAGTTCCGCGGCATCTTCGGCGAACAGACGATCGAGTCGCTTCTGCTCGACAGCTACGCCGAGCTTGCGGCCAGGGCCACGGTAACCAACTGGCTGGTCCTCGGGGCTGAGCGGTTTGCACGCCAGCGCCTTCAGGCCCTCGCCCACGCCCAGAGCACCGCCAAGGGCAAAACGCCTGCCGTTCTGTTCCTGTGCGTGCACAACGCCGGGCGTTCGCAGATGGCCCTGGGCTGGTTCACCCACCTGGCAGGCAACCGCGCAGTCGCCTGGTCAGGGGGGTCGGAACCAGTCTCTGGCATGAACCCAGGCGTGGTGGCAGCGATGGCCGAGGCGGGAATCGATATCTCACGCGAGTTCTCCAAGCCATGGACCGACGAGTTCATCGTGGCCGCCGACGTCGTCGTCACCATGGGCTGCGGGGACGCATGCCCGCTCCTGCCCGGAAAACACTACGAGGACTGGGAACTTGACGACCCCGCCGGGAAAACGCTCGAGGAGATACGGCCGATCCGCGACGAAATCAGGGAACGGGTGGCCAACCTCATCGAGAAGCTAACGAGCGAGTAAGAAGAAGCTTGAACCCGTGGCAATGCAGCGCATGGGGGCCGCGCGAAGTGCTGTGTGATCTCGTCTCGCGTGGTGGGCGGCACGGGACGGGTCTGGGCGGGCAGGAACTGGCCGCGTCCGCCCGCGGTGATCGTACGGGCGGCCATCGCACCGACCAGGATGGTGATCAGCGTGAGGACGGCGCGCAGCCCCCGGCGGCCTGCTGAAGGTCGTCCGCAGCAGTGCGTCCGCGGCCGCAGTCGCGTAAGCGAACTCCTCAGGGATCAGTGACAGGCACGTTCGGCCCGCGAGCGCGTGGCGTGGTCTGCCCGCTCGCGAATGCTTTCGTCTGAGCAGTAACCTGTGCGGTTTTCCTTCAGGCACAGCAGGCCGAGCAGACGCCCGGAATCGTCGACGACAGCCAGGCGGCGCCGCCGTTCCCGCAGGAGCACCGCAGTGGCGGCGTCGAGGGCCTGCCCCGGACCTGTGGTGCGGCCGGCCAGCGTGCCTAGCTCGGCTGCAGGTCTGGAGGCCGGTGAACCCGCAGGCAGATCGGGTCTTTCGATCGTCGTGACGAGCCGTCTGCCCGCCGCGACGATCAGAGCCATGTGGACGTGATCATCCTCGAAGAAGGCGCGGATCTCGTCCAGTCCCGCGTCGACGGCGTGCGTCTTCGGGCAGGTGATCATGGCGTCGGCGACGCGGTCCCCGCAGCCGGTCTCGCCGGCCAGGGGAAGGAACGAGGGCGCAGCAGCAGCGGTCACTGAGCCGGTCCTGTCGGCGGGGACGGCGTCACCTCGACGACGAGGTGCTTGGTGACCGGCTGTTCGCTTTGAGTGCTGACGTCGGCGATCCCGCACAGGACGTTCAGTTCCGGCATGTATCCGGCCGCGCAGCCCGGCAGGAGGTCGTAGCCGACGGCCCGGTAGCCGTAAACGGCCCGCTCGGTCCCGTCCTTCGAAAAGCTCCTGACGTCGACGAGGCTGAACTGCTCGAGACCGCGGTCGCGCATGTCACCCTCGTTCATGAAGATCACGGTGCGCAGGCCTTTCAGGCCGCGGTAGCGGTCATCGTTGGAGTAGATGGTGGTGTTGAACTGGTCATGCGAGCGGATCGTGGCCAGCATCAGCCGTCGGCTGCCGGGATCGACGTCGTCGGGAAGTGGCGCGGGCGAGAACTCGGCGCGGCCGGAGGGAGTCTGGAAGACACGATCCCGTGCCAGCTGCCGGATGCGGAACCCGTGCGGATGACGGGCCCGGGTGTTGAACTCCTCGAACCCGTCCAGGACGCGGGCCATCGTGTCGCGGATGCGGTCGTAGTCCTCCACATACCACTGCCAGGGCGTGGCGCTGCCGGGGAGCGTGGCCTGGGCCATGCCGGCGATGATCGCGCACTCCGAACGGAGATGGGGCGAGGCCGGCTCCTTCATCCCGAGGGAGATGTGCACCATTGACATCGCGTCCTCGACCGTGACCCCCTGCTCGCCGCCTGCCTGGCGGTCTTTGTCGGTCCGCCCCAGGCACGGGAGGATGAGGGCGCGCCTGCCGTGCACGAGGTGGCTGCGGTTGAGCTTGGTGCTGACCTGGACGGTCAGCTCGCAGTTGCGCAGCGCCTCGAACGTGTACACGAGGTCGGGGGCGGCCAGGGCGAAGTTGCCGCCGAGGGCCACGAACACCTTGATATCGCCGCGGCGCATCGCCTCGATCGTGGCGACTGTGCCCAGCCCGTGCTCGCGCGGAGGCTCGAAACCGCAGACCTCGGCGAGCCGGTCGAGGAACTCCGCCGGGGGACGGTGGTCGATGCCGCAGGTGCGGTTGCCCTGCACGTTGCTGTGGCCGCGAACCGGGCAGGGCCCGGCGCCCTCGCGGCCGATGTTGCCGCGCAGCAGCAGCAGGTTGACGATCTCGCGCACCGTGTCCACGCCGTGCTCGTGCTGCGTGACGCCCAGGCACCAGGCGATGATCACACGCTCCGATGCCATATAGGAATTCGCGAGATGACGGATGTCGGGCTCGGCGACGCCGGAGCCCTCGACCAGATCGGACCACGGAGTGGCCTCGACGACCGCGCGGTAGGAGTCGATGCCGCGGGTGTACCGCTCGATGAAGTCCCGGTCGAGCACGTCCGGATCCTTCTCCGCCGCCTCGAACACAGCCTTGGCGACGCCGCGCAGCAGCGCCATGTCGCCGCCGATGCGCACCTGCACGCTCATCGTCCCGACCCTGGTGGTGCGGAAGGTCGCCATGTCAGCCAGCTCGTGCGGGACGATCGTCCGCCGCGAAGCAGCCTCGATCAGCGGATTAATGTGGATGAGCTGCGCGCCGCGCCGGTCGGCCTCGGCCAGCCAGGTGAGCATCCGCGGGGCGTTGCTGGCGGCGTTATCGCCGAGCACCCAGATCGCGTCAGCGGCCTCCCAGTCGCGCAGGTCCACGGTGCCCTTCCCGGTTCCCAGCGCCGCCGTCAGCGCCCGGCCGCTCGCCTCATGGCACATGTTCGAGCAGTCCGGCAGGTTGTTTGTCCCGAACTCGCGCACCCACAGCTGGTAGAGGAACGTCGCCTCGTTACTCAGCCGCCCCGACGTGTAGAACGACGCCTGGTGCGGGCTGCCCAGGCCCTGCAGCGTGCTGCCGACCAGCGCGAACGCGTCCTGCCAGGAAATCGGCTCGTACTTGTCCGTCGCGGAGTTGTAGCTCAGCGGCTCCGCGAGCCGTCCGACCGCCTCGAGGTCGTGGTCATTCCACCCGGCCAGCTCGGTGACGGTGTGGGCGGCGAAGAACCCGCTGTCGGCCTTCGCAGGCGCGAGTTCCCAGGTGACGTGCTTGACCCCGTTCTCGCACAGGTCGAGGTGCAGGCCATCGGGGTCGTCCGGCCAGGCGCAACCCGGGCAGTCGAACCCGCCGTCCTCGTGGTTCATCACGAACAGCGCACGAAAGCCCTCCGGCGGCTCCCCTGCGCGCTCGAGCACGCGGGCGACGCTGCGCGCAGCACCCCACCCCGCGGCAGGATGGTCGTACTCGTGTCGCGAGTAGCGCCCGTCCGGGGCCGGGCCGCGGCCAAGCGCGGGCCCGCCTGGAACTCCGCCGAGCATCCGCTGCTCAGCGTCTGGTGCCTTGTCCGATGGCGGTGTCAACGTTCCCTCCTGCTTCGCGACCTCAGCCCCTGCGGGAAGCCCCACCTGGCTTCCACGCGATGACCTCGTCGCCGACCTGTGTGACGGAACCCTTCGGGCGCACTTCCCCCTCGGTCATTAACATCGCAGCTGCCTGCAGACGGGCCGTGGGCATCGGGCCGGACCCTGCCGCATCGCCTGCCGCCCGGGCCGCACATAGGGCCTGCACCGACGGGCCTGCGCCGACGCCACGCCTTGTGCGCTTCCCTTACCCCTACCGTGCAGGCTCATACCGCCGGCTTGCGCCATCGCCAGGCCAAGCCCCGGCCATAGCGATGCGGTCGGGCACCGCGCGGCAAGCGCCGGTCACCTGGTGAACGGAGGAGCCGTCAGGCGGGCGGCCGCCGGCTGGTGACGTACCGGATGAGGTACTCGCCGACCAGGACGGCGATGCCTACGCCGCCCACGAAGAGGACCAGCACCCCAACGGTGTACAGGTCGGCCTCCACCAGCCCGAGCGTGCCGACGACCAGCCCAAGCAGGATGACCAGGGCAACCGCTCCTACGTTTCTGCTGCTCATATACCCGATGCACCTCTGGATGAGCGTTGCGGGTATTCCCGCGTGTACCCGCGGTGTGGTGACGGTACACATAGCGTGACGGTTTTGCAGCCGCGATGCGGGGATGCAGCCGAAGGGGGCGCGATGGGCGCAATGGCGCACGTTCTGGCCGTGAATCCGGTGCCGGCCCGGACACAGATGGGGTCGTCGCTGGGGTTTCACATCATCCTCGCGTGTTTCGGCGTCGCGTTCGCGGCCGTCACCATGACCGCGGAATTTATTGGCATCAGGCGCGGCGATGCCGCGGCGCTGCTGCTGGCGCGCCGCTGGTCGAAGGTCATGGCGGTGCTGGTGGCCGTCGGCGCGGTGTCGGGGACCGTGCTGTCGTATGAGCTGGGCCTGCTGTGGCCGGGCCTGATGGGCCGGTTCGGGGCCGCGTTCGGCATCGGGTTCTCGTATGAGGGAATCTTCTTCTTCCTGGAAGCGATCTTCGTGGGGGTGTACCTGTACGGGTGGCGGCGGCTCCCGCCCTGGGCGCACTGGTGGAGCGGGATGCCGATCGTGGTGTCCGGGATCCTGGGCGCCATGTCGGTGGTCGCGGCGAACTCGTGGATGAACTCACCGGCCGGGTACACGCTCAGCCACGGCAAGATCACCAGCGTCGACCCGGTGTCGGTGTATTTCAACGCCGCGACCCCGTACGAGACCGCGCACATGGTGCTCGCCGCGTACATGGTGACGGGATTCGTCGTCGCCGGAGTGTACGCGGTCGGGCTGCTGCGCGGGCGCCGGGACCGGTACCACCGGCTGGGCTTCGCCGTGCCGTTCACGATCGCCGGGATCGCGGCCCCGCTGCAGGTGATGATGGGCGACATCATCGCCCGGTTCATCGCGTACAACCAGCCGGTCAAGTTCGCGGCGATGGAATACGTCCCCAGGACCACGCGGGACGCTCCCGAATGGATCGCCGGGATCTTCATTAACGGCCATGTCTACTTCGGCGCCGCCATCCCGGCGTTTGACTCCATCCTGGTCGGGTTCTCGCCGCACACCCGGGTCATCGGCTGGGACAGCGTGCCCCCGGCGCAGCGGCCGCCGCTGGTCACGCTCATCCACCTGAGCTTCGACCTGATGGTGGGCCTGGGCTTCTTCCTGCTCGCGCTGGCGGCGTGGCAGGGCTGGTGGTGGTGGTTCCACCGCCGGCCGCTGGTGACCGGTTGGTTCCTGGTGCCGTCTGCCGTCAGCGGCGTGGCGGCGGTGGCCGCGATGGAGGCGGGGTGGGTCGTCACCGAGGTCGGCCGCCAGCCGTGGATCGTCTACCGCGTCCTGCTGGTCAGCCAGGCGGTCACCCCGGCCAGCGGGGTCCCCGTCACGCTGGGGGTGATCCTCGCCCTGTACGCGATCTTGACGGTCGTCTCGATCGGCGTTCCCATGATCATGTCACGGCGGTGGCGGCAGGAAACGCCCGCCGAAGAGGAGGCCGAGCAGGTGCCGTACGGCCCCTCGCCGGCCGGGGCATCACCAGCCGGGCTCCCGGCACCGCCAGCCGTGCACCGGGCATCCTCTGGCGGGCCGGAGGCTCCATGAGCCCCTCGCCGGAGGCCATCGCGGTCGGCACGATCCTGTTCGTGGTCATCGCCGCGTACGCGCTGTTCGGCGGGGCGGACTTCGGCGGCGGGATCTGGGACCTGCTCGCAGGCAGCACCGAGCGCGGCGCGTCCCCGCGAAGGCTCATCGACGAGTCCATCACCCCGGTCTGGGAAGCCAACCACGTGTGGCTGGTCTTCATCCTGGTGCTGCTGTGGACCGCGTTCCCGCCTGCGTTCGCCGCCATCATGATCGCGCTGTTCGTCCCGCTCAGCCTGTCCCTGCTGGGAATCGTCCTGCGCGGCGTCGGGTTCGCCTTCCGGCACACCGCGCAGCGGCTGCGGATGCAGCAGCTCACCGGGGCGCTGTTCGCCGCCTCGTCGCTGATAACACCATTCTTCATGGGCACCGTCATCGGGGCCGTCGTCACTGGGCAGGTGCCCGTGCACCCCGTCGGCAACGTCCTGGGCGCCTGGACCTCGCCCACCGCCATCCTCACCGGGTTCCTGTTCGTCGCCGCCTGCGCCTACGTCAGCGCGGTGTTCCTGGTCCTGGAGGCCCGCCAGCGCGGGCACCAGGACCTGTTGCGCTACTTCTCGCTGCGCGCCACCGCAGCCGGGGTGCTCACCGGCGCGCTCGCCGGCGGCACGTTCGCCGAGCTGTCCACCAGCGCACCATACGTCTACGGCCGCCTGACCGGCATCGCCCTGCCGCTGGTGGCGATCTCGATCGCCGCGGGGATCGCCGTGCTGGGCATGCTCTGGCTGCGCTGGTACCACGCCCTGTTCCTGCGGGTGACGGCCGCGATCGCCGTGGCGGCCGTGGTATGGGGCTGGGGACTGGCCCAGTACCCCTACCTGTTGCCCACCTCGCTGTCACTCGCCGCGGGCAGCGCGCCCACCGCGACCCTGGTGGCGGAATTCGTCGTGGCGGGCCTCGCCGTGCTGCTCGTGGCGCCCGGGTTCGCCCTGCTCTACTACCTGCAGCAACGGCGCATGCTGACGGCAGCCGGGACAGAGGCTGACCTGCGGCTGGCCGCCCAGCCCGGACAAGCCCGCCCCGGCCAGCCCGCGGCCGCCGCGGCACCGGCCGCGACCGCGGTAACAACGGCGCTGGTGCTGGTCATGCTGGCCATCAAGGCGATCAGGGATGTGTTCTCACCCTCACACCGCCGGTGACAGCGGCCGCGCCATCTCTCCGCGAAGCCATTTCTGAGTAGCTATTCAGCCAGGTGATGCGGGGTGGTGAGAACCTGGCTTTGGCCGCACAGTTGAGCCGGGGTTCGTCAGTGGGCTGCGGCGCCATCGAGCAATGTCTGGAGGCCGCGTTCGAACCGCTGGTCTAGCTGGCCGGGGTCGGCGATGGCCTGGGCGGCCGGGTCGCGGGCCAGCTTGCTCAGGTGCGGGAACTGGCCGGTGCTGATCTGGTCCTGGACGTATCCGGTGATCGCGGCGGCGTGACCGGGGTCGGTGCTGGCGGCCCTGGCTTGCTGCTCGCCTGCGCGCATGACGTGGCCGAAGACGTAGTCGTCGATGATGGCGAGCAGGTCAAGTTTGGCCGCGGTATCGAGCGGTGCGGTGGCGACGGCGGCCAGGGACTGCTCAAAGTGGCGCAGCCCGTTGGGGCCGAACGGGCCGTCCTGCGCGGCGGCGCCGCGTCCTTGCAGCGCCTGCACGGCCCACGGGTGGCGCAGCAGCGTGTCTCTGGTGCTGCGGGCGATCATGGCGAGTGCCTCGCGCCAGTCAGCAGGGAGCTGTCCGTCGGGGATCAGTGATTCGCCCATGATCGCGTCGTCCATGAGCGCGACCAGGTCGGCTTTGGCGCTGATGTAGCGGTAGAGGCTCATGGTCCCGGCGCCGAGTTCGGCGGCGACGCGGCGGATCGAGACCGCTTCGAATCCCTCGGTGTCGGCGATGGCCAGCGCTGCCGCCGCGATCTGCTCGCGGCTGAACCGGGGCTTGCGGGAACCGGGTTCGGGCCGCGCCCAGATGGGCTGGCTGGCGGGCGGTCTTGACACGCGCCTAGCCTAGCGCCACGCTATGAGTACAATGTACTCTTAAAAGGTACGCTGTACTCACAACTGCCGGAGGCCTGATGCCAATGCGAACCATCCGCCTGTTCCATCGCGTCGCGGTGGACTGGACTGCCGACACCTTCGGCCTGCGCGGCCGCGGCTCCGCCCGGGCCCGCCACGAGGGCGCCCGCGACCGCGCGCACGCGCTCGCGCGGCGCCTGCCCGATGCGCTGCACCGGTCCCGCCAGCCGCGGGTGCTGCGGTCCTGGCAGGCCAGGATCGGGCGGCTCGCGGCCAGAGGCCCGGTGCGGCCGTGAGGGCCGCCGTCCTGCATGCCTTCGGCCAGGTCCCGCAGTGGGAGGAGTTCCCGCAGCCGGTTCCGCGCGACGGCGAAGAGCTGATCGAGGTGACGGCGGCCCCGCTGAACAACATCGACCGGGTCCGCGCGGACGGCTCCCATTACTCCGTCCGCTCCGGTGAGTACGCATCCGGGGGCCTGCCCGCCGTGCCCGGGGTGGTCGGCGCGGGCCGACTGCCCGGCGGCCAGCGGGTGCTGTTCGGCTCCCGGTGCGGCACCATGGCGCAGTACTCGGTGGCTAGCGAGCAGGCAACCTTCCCCATCCCCGGCGGCCTGGACGACGCGGTGGCAGCCGCGGCGTGGAACCCCGGGCTGTCGGCATGGCTGGCGTTCGGCTGGCGGTGCCCGCTGCAGCCAGGCCAGACCGTCCTGATCCTCGGCGCCACCGGCGTCACGGGAAAGCTCGCGGTGCAGGCCGCGCGGCACTTCGGCGCCGGCCGGGTCGTCGCGGCCGGGCGCAACCAGCAGGTGCTCGAGATGCTGTCCGGACTCGGCGCGGATGCGGTGATCCAGCTCGGCCAGCCGGCCGGCGCGGTGGCAGCGGCCTTCAACGCCGAGGGCGGGGAGCACGGGTACGACCTGGTGGTGGACTATCTGTGGGGCCGCCCCACCGAAATCTTGCTCGGCGCGATCGACCGGGGCGACGCGCACCTGGGATCCGAACGGGTCCGTCTGCTCCAGGCCGGTGAGATGGCAGGCTCGTCCATCTCGCTGCCGGGCTCGGTGCTGCGCAGCGCCGGGCTGGAGGTCCTCGGCCTGGGCACCGGCACCATGCCGCCGCCCGACGTGATCAGGCGGATGCTAGCGGAACTGCTGGACCTGCTTGCCAGCGGGAAGCTCCACATTGACATCGAACGGGTGCAGCTGTCCGCTGTCGGAGAGATGTGGACACGCGACCAGCAAGGCCGCCGCCCGGTCTTCATCCCGTAAAGCCCGCCAGCACCCTGCGCAGGGTGGTGACTTGATCGGGCCTGGAAGTGCTGATCATGGCAACGGTACTCGGTGCACCGCAGATCTCGGCGGGACTGGCCGCACTGCGTGCAGGGGTGACAGAACTCGAAGCCCACAATGAGGTCCTGACGGCGGAGCTGGCCGCCCGGGATGCGCAGCTCCGCCTGGCGATCAGCTGCCCACCGCGCGGCAGGTCGTCGCGAAGCTAGCGATCAATCCGATAATGTTGCCACTACTACGCAGGAAAAAGCACACAAAGCACCTGCCGCGGCTACAGCGAAGACGCCCAAATCGAGGCTTGAGATAACGGCGTGTCGGCATGCTCTCGGCTTGGCGTGCGGTCACGCTCAGTGACCACC
>JASHPR010000655.1 GCA_030038015.1 Streptosporangiaceae bacterium | reverse complement strand
TGACGGGTCCTATTAGTGGCGCCCGACACCCGTGCGCCGTTCCAGGGGAGGGTCCATGCCACGCAAGACGTCAGATCGCAGCATCGCCGCGTACGGGGAAGACGCGGTGCGGCCGCCACGGAGGGTGGGGTCGCAGGGTGACCGCAGCGGCGGCGAGCATCACGACGGCAGTGGCGGTGACCGGTGCGGCGTCGGCGTGGGCGCTGGCGGCCACGCCGGCCGGCCTGTCCTGGCACATTGTCAAGCGCGTGCACAGCGGCGCCTTCGGGGACTTCACCGCGGTGGTCGCGGTCGGCAGAGCCGGCGAGTGGGCCTTCAACGGGATCTCCACGCCGACCGCCTGGGAGCGTAGCGGCCAGTCCTGGAAGCAGGTCCCGTTCCCGGGCCGGAGCGGCGAGGAGGTCGTCGCGGCGGGGGCGTCGTCGGCCAGCAACGTCTGGGCGTTCAGCGACGGCGCGAGCAGCGCCCGGGCGCTGCACTGGAACGGCAGCCGCTGGTCGGCCGGGAGATCGTTCCCCGGGCAGGTGGGGGGAGCGGTCGTCATCAGCGCGAGTGACGTGTGGGTGTTCGGCGAGCCCTTCGTCCCCGGCAGCGGGCTCGGCGCCTGGCATTACAACGGCCACGCGTGGTCGAAGGTGCCCTCAGGCCACGGCCTGGAAGGCGGCAGCGCGCTGTCCGCCGGCAGCATCTGGGCGTTCGCCGGGACCAAGGTGGCGCACTGGAACGGCCACACCTGGGCCAGGACCTCGGTGGCGGGCCTGCTTCCCGCGAAGCAGGAGCTCAACGACCCGGCGGTGGTGGGCATCGACGCCCAGTCAGCGGACAGCGTCTACGCCATCGGCAGCGGGAACCTCGAGGACGAGGGCGGCCCGACGGTGATCCTGCACTACAACGGCCACTCCTGGAGCAAGGTGGCGGAAGGCTCCTTCGGCGCCGGCACCTCGCCGCTGCAGCAGGTCGCCTCCGACGGCCACGGCGGCCTGTGGATCCCGATGCCTGCCTCCGGCGCCGAGCGGTCCTACCTGGTCCACTACTCCGCGGGCCGGCTCGTGGCGGCCGCCCTGCCCACCGGGTCCACGAAGATCAACGTCGAGTCCATCGCCCGCATCCCGGGCACCGCCGGGCTGCTGGCCGGGGGCTTCACGCACGCGTCGGACAACCCGGGCGCGGACGTGGTCGCCGTGATCCTGCAGTACTGACCTCGCCGACGGTGAGCTGGGGCGGCCTGCTGGGCCGGGCCGCCCTGCTCCAAGCGCGCGTTGCCGGGCCCGGTCATGCGCCCGGGAACGGGGCATCGTCACGAGTCGGCGCGGGGCGCTCGTTTTCTGATGTCGTGGACTCCACGCTGTGGTTGTTTGAACAGCGGGGACTCCTTCACCTCATTGGCCGGGTGGCTGTGGCGGCGGCGGGTGGCTGTGGCGGCGGGCGGCTGTCGCGGCCCGGTGGCTGCGGCGGCCGGGTGCAGGTCACGGCGGCGCGGCGGCGGGGATAGCGTGGCCGGGCGGCAGGTGGTGAAGCTACGAACCGGAGATGAGGGCGCCGCGGGCATGCAGCAGACGGACATCACCAGGCTCAGCGCTACCGAGCTGCTGGGGCTGTACCGGCGGCGTGAGCTGTCGCCGGTGGAGGCGGCGCGTGCCGTCCTCGCGCAGATCGACGCGCAGAACCCGGCGACCAACGCCTACTGCCTGGTTCGCGGCGACGAAGCCATGGCGGCCGCCAGGCAGTCCGAGCGGCGGTGGCATGCGGGGGAGCCCAAGGGGCTGCTGGACGGGGTCCCCACCTCGGTGAAGGACCTGCTGCTCACCAGCGGCTGGCCGACCCTGCGCGGCTCGCTGACCATCGACAGGGCAGGCCCGTGGACGGTGGACGCCCCGGCCGTCGCCCGGCTGCGCGAGCACGGGGCGGTGATCGTGGGGAAGACGGCCACGCCCGAGTTCGGCTGGAAGGGCGTGACAGACAGCCCGCTCACCGGGGTAACCCGCAACCCGTGGGATCCCGGGCGGACGGCGGGCGGCTCCAGCGGGGGCGCGGCG
This sequence comes from Streptosporangiaceae bacterium, assembly GCA_030038015.1. Taxonomy (GTDB): domain Bacteria; phylum Actinomycetota; class Actinomycetes; order Streptosporangiales; family Streptosporangiaceae; genus JASHPR01. Next base: position 3,238 of record JASHPR010000655.1, on the reverse strand, counting down.
GCGGCCGTGGCCTCCGGCATGGGCCCGCTGGCCGTGGGCTCCGACGGCGGCGGGTCGATCCGGATCCCGGCCAGCTTCTGCGGCATCGTCGGGCTCAAGCCGACCCACGGCCGGGTGCCGGTCTACCCGCCGAGCACGTTCGGCACTCTCTCCCACGTCGGGCCCATGGCACGCACCGTGGCGGACGCCGCGCTGCTGCTCGACGCGATCGGATCCCCCGACATCGCCGACCCGCTCGCGCTGGACCGGCAGGCGCCGGCCAGCGCCGCGCTCGACGCCGGGGCGGTCAGCGGCCTGCGCATCGCCTACAGCCCCGCGCTCGGCTACGCGGACGTCGATCCTGAGGTCGCCCGGGCCGTCAGCGGGGCGGTGACCGCCCTGGAGCAGCACGGCGCGCGGGTCATCCAGGCCGATCCCGGGTTCGCCAGCCCGCGTGCCACCTTTGAAGTCCTCTGGTACGCGGGCGCGGCCAAGATCGTCGACGACATCCCCGAGGACCGCCGGCACCTCATCGACCCGGGCCTGGCCGAGATTGCCGAACAGGGCCGGCGGTACTCGGCGGTCGGCTACCTGCAGGCGCTGCGGGAGCGTTCCGAGCTGGGCATCGCCATGGGCGCCTTCCACCAGACCTACGACCTGCTCGTGCTGCCGACCGAGCCGATCGTGGCGTTTGCCGCCGGCGCCGAGGCCCCCGCCCGGTCCGCCGGCCGCCGGTGGACCGAATGGACCCCGTTCACCTACCCGTTCAACATGACACACCAGCCCGCCGCGTCCGTGCCGTGCGGCTTCTCGGCGGCGGGAATGCCGATCGGGGTACAGGTCGTGGGCCCGCGGCACGCGGATGCGCTGGTGCTCTCGGCCTGCGCGGCGATCGAGGCGGCGCTGCCCTGGCGGGACCGCTGGCCGGGCTGACCGGCGGCGGTGCCGCGCTCAGCCGCCCAGCCCGAACTCGGCCAGCCAGGACAGCAACTCCGCCCGCGGGGTGACCGCCAGGCGGCCTCCGCTGAACCCGGCGCTCCCGCTCCACGAGCGCATATTTGTCCCGGTGGCCAGGGACTACCGTGCTGTTTCCGGCGGTCCCTGGTACGGGGGCGGTCATGCCGGCCCTCCCTCGTGCGTCCTATGTTCTGCTGCAGGCGCGTTCCCCGAGCCGGAGGCCGCATGCTGCTGCGTTCGATCACCGAGGCCGATCTCGACCGGGTGCTCGCGTGCACCACGGACGAGCCGGTGGGCTGGGTCCACCCCGAGCTGTTCCGCCGGCGTTTCGCCACCAGCCAGTATCGCCCCGGCCTGACCTGGATCGCCGAGGACGGCGGCCGGATCGTGGCCCGGGCGATCTGGTGGCTGGCCCCCGGCTGGATCCAGCCGCAGGCCCTGGACTGCCTGCTGGTGCAGAGGCCGATGGCAGACCACGCCGGGCTGGCGGCGGACCTGCTCGCTGCCGCGCATGCGGCGTTCCGCAGCCGCGGACTGCGGGGCCTGCCGCAGTTCCACATTTTCCTTCCGAACGGCTGGCGGCAGCAACCCGACGCGGTCGCGGCGCTGGCCTGGCGCCGGGAAGCCGCGGGCCGCGTCGGGCTGACCCGCGAACTCGAGCGCCTGCAGTACGAGTGGACGCCAGCCGCCGGGCTGCCGGCCGGCCCGGCGCGCCTGGAATTCCGGGCGGAACCCGACGACGAGGTGTTCCTTGACGCGTTCCGCCGCGTCGCCGAGGGCACCCTCGACGCGACCACGAATGCGGGCAGGGCCGCCGTCGGCGCCGAGCGCCAGGCACGTGACGCCATGCGCTACTACCTGGGGATGCCGGGACCGCGGGAGTGGTGGCGGCTCGCCTACACCCCGGACGGCGGCCTGGCCGGGCTGGCGATCCCGTCCCGCAACTTTGACGGCCCGGTCGTGGCATACCTCGGCGTGGTGCCGGAACTGCGCGGTCGCGGCTACGTCGACGACCTGCTGGCCGAGATCACCCGCCTGCTGGCCGCCCAGGGTGTGCAGCGGATCATGGCCGACACCGACCTGGCCAACCGGCCGATGGCCGCCGCCTTCGAGCGCGCCGGGTACCGCAACTTCGCCATCCGGTTCATCCTGTCGGCGCCGCCTCGCCGCGTCTGATCATTTCAGCAAAAAATCCGTCGTCCGGGCTGACGCCGGCTCGGACAACCTGCTGGCCACGGCGACCTACCGGCCCGAGGGCGGGGCGGGCGGGCCTGCCAGCGCGCCGCAGACCCCGATCAACGCCGCCCAGGTGCTGGTCCCGGCCTCCAGCCTGGCGGGCACGAGGTGTACGTGTTCGGGCGGTCGGTGCCGCTGGAGGCTGGCAAAACCGTTGAGGCGGTGACGCTGCCGCCGCTGGGCAGCGTGGTCGGCTACAACGCGGCGCTGCACATCTTCGCGATGGCTATCGGGTAGCCGGGCCTGGCTTGACCCGGCTGCCCGCGGTCCACACCCCGGTCACGTGGGCGGGGTCGGCGAGCACGCCGATGTCGGCCAGCGGGTCGGCGTCCAGCGTGATCACGTCGGCGTCGCAGCCGGCCTCCAGCCTGCCGCTGCGCGGCGCCTGCGGCCCGAGCGTGAGTGGCGCGGTCGCGGTCGCGGCCTCGATCGCCTGCAGCGGCGTCATGCCCAGCGTGACCAGATGCACCAGCTCGCCGCCGTTCTGGCCCCAGGCGTTGGGCCGGTCCGGGCCGGTGAGCCCGATGTCCGTGCCCATCGCGACCGTGACCCCGGCAGAGATGGCCAGCGCGACCGCCTCCGCGTGCACCTTCGCGATCGCGACCAGCTTGGCCGCCGCGTAGTCCGGCACCGCGTCCAGGTGCTCCAGCATGTCCTCGATGATCGTCCGCGTCGGCACCAGGATCGCGCCGGTCTCCGCCATCGCGGCGCAGCACTCCTCGTCGAGGTAGGTGCCGTGCTCGATGGTGCGCACGCCGGCCTCGAGCGCGGCCATGATGCCCGGCTTGCCGTGGCAGTGCGCGGCGACCACCCGCTCGGCGAGCCCGGCGATCTCCACGATCCGCCGCAGCTCGGCCACGGTGAACTGCTGGTGCACCGGGTGGTCCACCTCGGAGAGCACGCCGCCCGAGGCGCACACCTTGATCAGGCGCGCGTTCTGGCGCAGCTGCTCCCTGACCGCGCGGGTGCACTCGTCCGGCCCGTCCGCGAGCCGCAGCTCCCCGCTCAGCCTGGTGAACTCGTCCAGCAGCGGCAGCGGGTAGGCGTGCAGGTCGCCATGGCCTCC
>JASHPR010000654.1 GCA_030038015.1 Streptosporangiaceae bacterium | reverse complement strand
GCCATCCTGGCCGCGGCCGACACCAGAACGGCACGCCTGGCCGCTGAGATCGCATCGCGGCCTGGTCGCAGCCCCCGTGAGATCATGTCCTGGTGCTGGTTCTCGAAGACGCCGACGTCCGGCGGCTGCTCACGCCCAGCCTGGCCATCGACTCGGTGCGGGACTGCCTGATCGCGCATCACACCGGCGAGCTGACTGCACCGCCCAGGCTGCATGCAGCCCTGGGCGACGGTGACCTCGTCTTCACCGCCGGCCGCCTGGCGGGCACCGGTTACGGGTTCCGGGTGTACCGGGTCACGTCATCGGTCAGCGGCGATCAGCTGACGGTGATCTACGACGACGCCACCGGCAAGGTGAGCGGCGCGATCACCGGGGATTTCCTCGGCGCCGCCCGGACCGGAGCCATCGGCGCGGTCGCGGTCGACGTGCTGGCCCGCCCGGATGCTGCCACGGTCGGGCTGATCGGCAGCGGCCGCCAGGCGTGGACTCGCAGCGACCAGGTCACCCTGTTCCTGTCGATGGGGCTGGCCGGAACCGAAGTCGTGGTCGCCGCGGCAGTGCTGCGGTCGGCCCGCTGACCACGGCCGGGTGCCGGCCAGCGCGCTGAGCTGATCACGCTGCAGAGACGCCGGCCCGATCGCGCCCGGTCAGGGTTTCCAGTGCCCGACGAAGTCCAGGTAACGTCCGGCAACCTGGTCGCGGGCGCGGCTGGCCGCTGCCTGGCTGTGATCGGACGCCTCGTAGTCGCGCACGGCCTCCTCCCAGATACTGCGCCCGATCGCGAATCCGACGAAGTCGCTGACCTGGCTGGCCACCGCGAGCCAGTGGTCGAGGCGTTCAGCTGGCGCATCCCGGCCCAGCACGATCAGGCTGGCCTGGCGGCCGCCGGCCTTTGCCTGCCCGGCTACCTGCCGCGCCGCCCCGACCGTCTCCAGGCCCTCGACCTTCCACAGCGCGGGCTCGACGCCGTGCGCGTAGTTGTCCGCGATGACCCTGGCGACAAGGCCGGGGCGGATGTCCCGGTCGTAGACGCCCGCGTCCTGGCCTGCCTGGCCGAGCTGGGCATCGGTGGCGGGCACGAGCAGCTCGTAGAGCAGCGGCACGCCGACTCGGCGCAGACCCGTGCTGACCTGGGCGAGCCGGCCGAACTGCTCCTCCCGCTGCCTCTGGTCGAAGTCCGGGTTATCGCGGATCAGCACCTTGGCGTAATTGGGCCGGATGGTCTCGACATGATTCAGCCACCGCTCGCCCCATTCCAGGGTGAACCACTCGTGCCCGCTGGCCTCGATCGGCACCGCCAGCACGAGCGGTGTCCCGCTGGCCTTGACCGCGTCGATGACGCCCTGGCCGTACCGCTCGTCCACCAGTACGCCGATCCGGCCGTAAGTCACCGCGGGCAGGGCGGCCTGCAGTCCCTCGTAGATCAGCTGCTTAGCCGAGGCCATCGCCGCGTGCTGCGCCGGGTCAGGATCGTCATGCTCGACGCCGAACAAGGTCCGGCCGAACGATTCGCGGTGATCCATGGCCAGGATAAACAGCGGATCATCGTGCCGCGGATGCCAATCGGAGGTGTCCAGCATGTAGGAACGCTACCCCGTCGCCGCCCAGGCCAGTCACGCCGCACCGGCTGCATCGAGAGCGGGCCTGTCACGCTGAGTTATGGAGAAAGTTGATCAAGGCTGGGGCCGCCGCGCGAGGGCCAGCCAGTGGGTGACGGTCACCGGGCGGCGACCGTGCGCCGGGTGATACGCCGGGAGTCTGCATCCCGGCGGAGTTCCTGGGTGATCAGCGCAGCGGCGCCGCCCTGCTCAGTCACGCGCGCCCCGCTTCGTCCGGCCGTTTGCCTGAACGGTTGGCGTTCCCACAGCGTGGCCCGACGGAGCCCGCGGGCCGGCAGATCGAGATCTGCACCTCGCCGGTGGGGCCGCCGCCGATGGTGAGGTACGGTGCTGGCCGCGGGGCCGGGGAAGTGAGCTCATGCGGCCACTATCGCCGCGCGGCCGGTGCCTGTCATCAGTCGGGCGACTGACCCAGGTGTCATGCGCGTGACGGGCCGGAGATGAGCACGGGCGCCGCAGCTCCCGTTCCGGTAATCGGGACGACGGCCATCGAGAGCCCGGTTAACCCCGCCCTTCCCGGTTCCTGATCGCCATCACCACCGCCTTGGGCTCGGTGAAGAACTCCCGGCTGAAGTTGCCGCCCTCCCGGCCGATGCCGGAGTCGCCGACGCCGCCGAACGGCGCGCGCAGGTCCCGGATGAAGAAGCAGTTCACCCACACCGTGCCCGCCCGCAATGCCGCGGACACCCGGTGCGCGCGGGACAGGTTCTCGGTGAAGACCATGGCGTTCAGGCCGTAGCGCGTGCTGTTGGCGGCGGTCACGGCCTGCTCCTCGGTGTCGAACGGGTGCACAACCACCACCGGGCCGAAGATCTCCTCGGTGCTGACCGGCGCGTCCGGCGGCGCGTCGGTCACCACGGTCGGCCGCACCACCCAGCCGCGGTCCCCCAGCCCGCCGGTGATGATCTTGCCACCCTGGGCCTCGACCGACTCCACGTGGGCGCGGACCTTGCGGTAGTGCTCTTCCGACGCCAGCGGCCCGACCTGGGTGTCGGGCACCTTGGGGTCGCCGATCCTCAGGTCCTCGGCCGCGGCGCGGAACCGCTCCAGGAACTCGTTGTACACCGGGCGCTGCACGTACAGCCGCGACCCGGCTAGGCACACCTGCCCGGCGTTGCTGAAGATGGCCCGGATCGACCAGTCGACCGCCGTGCGCAGGTCCGCGTCGGCGAAGACCAGGCTGGCACCCTTGCCGCCGAGTTCCAGGCTCACCGGGGTCAGGTTCGCCGCAGCGGACGCGGCGATGGCCCGGCCGGTGGCGGACTCCCCGGTGAACGTGATCCGGTCCACCCGCGGATCCGAGGTGAGCGCGGCCCCGGCGGTCGGGCCGTAACCCTGGACCACGTTCAGCACGCCGGGTGGGATGCCCGCCCGGAGCGCCAGCCTGGCGAGCATCGTCGCGGACGCCGGGGACTGCTCGGCGGGCTTGAGCACGACCGTGTTGCCCCACGCCAGCGCCGGGGCCACCTTCCAGGTCTCCAGCATCAGCGGGAAGTTCCACGGCGCGATCGCCGCCACCACGCCGGCCGGCTCGAACCGCGTGTAGGCGTGGTGGCCGGAGTCCATGGGCAGCGCGTCGGCCGTGGCCAGCCTGGCGTGATCGGCGAAGAACCGGAAGTTCAGCGCCGCCCGCGGCACGTCGTTCTCCAGCGCGTCCGTGATCGGCTTGCCCATGTCGGTCGTGTCGGCCATGGCCAGCTCGCCCGCGTTCGCGACGATCAGGTCGGCCAGCGCCTGCAGCAGGGCGCCGCGCTCGGCGTGCCCCATCCGCGGCCACGGGCCCTCGTCGAAGGCCAGCCGCGCGGCCGCGGCGGCCCGGCCGGCGTCCGCGGCCTCGCCCAGCGCTGCCTCGGCCCAGGGCTGCCGGAGCCACGGGTCAACCGTCGCGAACCTGGCCCCGCCGGCCGACTCGGTTTCCTCGCCGTTGATCACGTGCGGGATGAATTCCGTCATACGCCACTCCCCTTCCTCGCCGGGGCCGCGGCGATCATACGGCAGCGACGGCGCCCGCTGCCTCTCGCTCGCGCACCAGCTGCAGCGCCACGTCGATCAGCATGTCCTCCTGTCCGCCGACGTAACCGTGCTGCGCGACGCGCTCCAGAATGTCCTGGACCGGGACGCCGTAGCGCTCCGCCGCGTGCTCGGCGTGCAGCAGGAAGCTGGAGTACACCCCGGCGTAACCCTGCACGATCGACGCCCGGTCGGTCCACGGCAGCCGGGGCAGGAACGGCTTCACGATCTCATCCGCGGCGGCCAGCGTCGCCTGCACGTCCACGCCGGTCTCGATGCCGAGCCGGTCGAAGGTCGCGGCCAGCACCTCGGTGGGGGAATTGCCGGCCCCGGCGCCCAGCCCGCACAGCGACCCGTCGATCTGCAGCGCCCCGTTCTGGAAGGCGAGCACGGAGTTGGCGACGCCCAGGGCGAGGTTCTGGTGCCCATGGAACCCGACCTGCGCCTCGCTCCCGATCTCGGCCATGAGGGCCTGGATGCGTTCCTGCGCGTCGCCGAGCAGCAGCGCCCCGGCCGAGTCCACGCAGTACACGCACTGCGCCCCGGCGTCGACCATGATCCGGGCCTGCCGGGCGAGCTCGGCGGCGCCGGTGCGGTGCGCCATCATCAGGAACCCGACCGTCTCCATGCCCATGTCCCTGGCGATGCCGAAGTGCTGGATCGACACGTCGGCCTCGGTGCAGTGGGTCGCGATGCGCGCGACCGAGGCGCCCGCCTCCCGCGCGCGCTGCAGGTCCTGCATGGTCCCGATGCCGGGCACCAGCAGCACCGCGATCCTGGCCTGCGTCGCCTCCTGCGCCGCCGCGCTGACCAGCGCGATGTCGTCGGTCAGGGAGAAGCCGTAGTTGAACGACGAGCCGCCCAGGCCGTCGCCGTGGGTGACCTCGATCACCTCGACACCGGCCGAGTCCAGCGCGTGCACCGTGGCGCGCACCTGCTCCTCGGTGAACTGGTGCGACATCGCGTGGCTGCCGTCCCGCAGCGTGGTATCGGTGATCCGGATCTGCCGCCGGGTGCCGCCTGCCCCGTTCCCGCTGCTCATGCCCCCACCGCCGTCGCCTTGGCCACGAGCTCGCCGACGCGGGCGGCGGCCGCGGTCATGATGTCCAGGTTGCCCGCGTACTCGGGCAGGTAGTCGCCGTTGCCGCGGACCTCCAGGAACACGGCCACCCGGCCGTCGCCCTGCCAGGACGCCTGCGGCGGGTCGAACTGCGGCTCCGCCCGGAGCGTGTAGCCGGGCACGTACTGCTGCACCTCCTCGACCATCGCGTGCACCGAGGCGGCGATCGCGTCGGTGTCGGCGCCGTCCGGGATCGCGCAGAAGACCGTGTCCCGCATGATCATCGGCGGCTCGACCGGATTGAGGATGATGATCGCCTTGCCCCGCGCCGCGCCGCCGACGGACTCCAGCGCCCCGGCGGTGGTGTGCGTGAACTCGTCGATGTTCGCGCGGGTCCCCGGGCCCGCGGACCGGGACGCGACCGACGCCACGATCTCGGCGTACGGGACCGGCACCACGCGCGCGACCGCGTGCACGATCGGGATCGTGGCCTGGCCGCCGCAGCTGATCATGCTGACGTTCGGCGTGTCCAGGTGTTCCGGCAGGTTGACCGGCGGGCAGACCATCGGCCCGACGTGCGCCGGGGTCAGGTCGATCGCCTTGATCCCGGCCTCCGCGTAGCGGGGTGCGTTGGCCAGGTGCGCGTGCGCGGACGTCGCCTCGAACACGATGTCCGGCAAAGGGTCCTGGCGCAGCAGCCAGTCGACGCCCTCGGCCGACGCGGCCACGCCGAGCTTCCTCGCCCGGGCCAGGCCCTCGGACTCCACCACGCCGACCATGTAGCCGACCTCGATCCCGTCCAGCCGCCGCAGCTTAGCCAGCAGGTCAGTGCCGATGTTGCCAGGCCCGACGATCGCGGCAAGGCTGGGCGACGTGGGCAGAGTGGCCGTCATCGCCGCGTTCCGGGCGGTCGA
>JASHPR010000653.1 GCA_030038015.1 Streptosporangiaceae bacterium | reverse complement strand
CACCGCCCGGCGTCCTCGCCGCTCCAGGTGGACACGGCCAGCAGCAGGGCGATCGCCGGGCCGGTGTCGCGGCGGCTGCCGGCGAGCTGCCTGGCCGCGGCGGCGGACAGCCTCCCGGTCACCGCGACCAGCATCCCGCTGCCACCGCGCAGGGCGGCGATACCGGGGCCCAGGTCGTGGCCCCTGGATGGCTGGATCACGGCAAGCGAGTTGAGCAGCACATCCTCGAAGGAGCCGGGGGCGCTGAGCGCTCCGGTGCCGGTGATCAGCTCCCCGCCAAGGCCCTCGCGCGCGAGGTGCACGCCGACGGACGCCGCGGCGCTGACCGCGAACTCGAACGACGACGACGTCCCGGTACCCGCGTGCGCGCTGCGCCTGGTGTCGAGCAGCAGCAGCACCCGGTTGCGCCACTGCTGCTCCTCGCGGCGCACCATGAGCTCGCCGTAACGCGCGGTGGAGCGCCAGTGCACCCGGCGCAGCTCGTCGCCGTCCTGGTAGGGGCGCGGCACCACGTCGTCCTCCCCGGCCGCCGCCATCGCCCGGGCGCGCCCTTCGCCTTCCCCCAGCCAGCCCCCGCCGATGACCGTGCGGGGCAGCGGAACCACCCTGGGCGTGACCACGAATGTGGTGCTGGAGGAGAACGACCGGCCCAGTTCGACCAGCCCGAACGCGTCGGCGATGCGGATCTCGAGCGGCCCGACGGTGAATCTGCCCCGCAGGTCGGAGCGCAGCGGGTAGCTCAGCTCGCGCGCCCCGCCGCGCTCGATGCCGTTCAGGACGTACCTGGGCCGGGCGCCGAGCGCGTAGGGGACCGCGTCTTCCGCGAGCAGCAGGCCGGTCGGCAGCCGGGAGACGTTCTCCAGGCGCAGCCGGGCCTGCGCCGTCTGGCCGGTGGCGACCCTGGGCGGGGAGATGCTGCGGACGCAGCTGAGGCGGTAGCGGGCCCGGCCCGCGGCCAGCGCGGAGAACAGCGGCAGCACCAGGAGCAGGACGCCCACGCTGACCAGGGCGCGCTCGCCGAGGAGCAGCCCGGTGACGGCGGCGGCGAGCCCGGCGGCCAGGAAGCAGGTGCCGCGGGTGGTGAACGCCGTGAGCCAGGATCGCACCGTCCGGCCTCCTTCCGCCCTGCGGGTTCCAATGTATGGCTCCGGCTCCGGGCGGGCCAGCGAACCGCGGGCAGCTACCGGACCTGGGGCAGCGGCAGCCTCTCCACGAGCCGGGCCAGGACCTGCTCGGGCGGGTCGTGGCTCACCAGTGCCTCGGGCGTGGGCAGCAGCCGGTGCGCCAGCACCGGCACGGCGAGCGCCTGCACGTCATCGGGGATCACGAAGTCCCGCCCGTCGAGAGCCGCGAAGGCGCGGCTGGCGCGGAGCAGGTGCAGGGTAGCCCGCGGTGACGCCCCGAGCCTGAGCTCGTGGGACGACCGCGTGGCGTTGACCAGGCTGATGACGTACTGCCTGATCGCCTTGGCCACGTGCACGCCGCGGACGGCTGTGATGAGCTCGCGGACGTCCCTGGCGTGCGCGACCGGCTTGAGGTCGTCCAGCGGCGATGACGACCCGTGCGAGTCCAGCATCGCCAGCTCCGCGTCCGGGTCCGGGTACCCGATGGAGATGCGGGCGGTGAAACGGTCCCGCTGCGCCTCGGGCAGCGGGTAGGTCCCTTCCATCTCGACCGGGTTCTGCGTGGCGATCACCATGAACGGCTGCTCGAGCGCGTAGGTCTCGCCGTCCACGGTGACCTGCCGCTCCTCCATGCACTCCAGCAGCGCGGACTGGGTCTTGGGCGATGCCCGGTTGATCTCGTCGCCGAGCACGATGTTGGCGAAGATGGGCCCGGGCTTGAACTCGAACTCCCCGCGCTCCCGGTTGAACGCGCTGACCCCGGTCAGGTCGCCGGGCAGCAGGTCGGGCGTGAACTGAACCCGCCGCACCGAGCAGTCGATGGACCGGGCCAGCGCCTTGGCCAGCTGCGTCTTGCCGACCCCGGGCACGTCCTCGATGAGCACGTGCCCCTCGGCGAGCAGGACGGTGAGCGCCAGCCTGATGGCATGGGGCTTGCCGGAGATCACGGTCTCGACCGCCGCGCTGACCCGGTGGGCCACCGGCACGAGTTCATCCAGCTTCCGGTCTGCCTGGTTCCCCGTGCCGATGACCACGTGTCCTCCTCGCGTCACCCGGGCGCGATCCGGGGCCCGCCGGCCACGGATCTGATGCGGCTGGCCGGCAGGGCGTGCGTTCCGACAGTACGTCGTGCGAGAGCGCGCCCGCGACCCGTCCCCCCCGGCGTGCCGCCGGATCGCCACCCCCACCGCGCTCCGCCGCCGTGACCTGGCCTTAGTGGGGCTATATGGCTCCCCCCGGCGGTCTTGCTCGTTGACGGTGGGGAATTGTGGAGTACAGTGGTGGACCGTGGGGCGCAGCGTGCCCCAGGAAGCGCGCGGGTGGGGGACTCGGGAGGTGAGGCCGGTGTTTCTCGGCACCCACACGCCCCGCCTGGACGAGAAGGGACGGCTGTTCCTGCCCGCCAAGTACCGCGAGGAGCTCGCCCACGGGCTCGTCCTGACCAAAGGCCAGGAGCGCTGCATCTACGTGTTCCCCGAGTCGGAGTTCGGCCGGATCACCGAGGTGCTGCGGACAGCGCCGGTCACCGCCAAGGCGGTGCGGGACTACAGCAGGGTCTTCTTCGCCAGCGCGTCCGACGAGATACCGGATCGGCAGGGGCGGATCACGATCCCGCCCGCGCTGCGGGAGTACGCGGCGCTCCAGCGTGACTGCGTGGTGATCGGGGCGAACACCCGCCTGGAGATCTGGGATGCCGAGGCCTGGGCCGCCTACCTGGACCGGCAGGAGGACGCGTTCTCCGAGGCATCCGAGGAGGTGCTGCCGGGGCTTCTTTGAGCGGGTTCGACCAGGCGCCCACCTCACGGGGTGCCCGGCGAGGTCTCCACCCGCGCTGGGCCGCCAGGCCGGCTGACGCCACTTCCCCGGCGCCAGGCGGACGGCGGCCACCGGCGCAGTGCCCATCGGCGCACCGCGCGGATGGGGACCTGGCCGGGCAAGCAAGGCAGCGGGCGCTTGCCCGGTGCTGGCGCTTGCCGGCTGGCTGAGCTGTTTGCGGGAGAAGGGGGCCGATGGCCACGACCGGATCGGGGCACGTGCCGGTCATGCTCGACCGGGTGGCCGCCCTGCTCGCGCCCGCCCTGGAGCCGGAGGGATCGGTGCTGCTCGACGCCACGCTGGGCCGGGCGGGCCACGCGTCGGCGCTGCTCAGCCGGCATCCCGGGCTGACGCTGATCGGCGTGGACGCCGACGACGCCGCGATCGCGGAGTCGCGCGAGCTGCTCGCGCCGTACGCCGGCCGGGTCACGCTGGTCCACGCCCGGTACGACGCGATCGGGGAGATCCTGGCCGGGCTCGGGCAGCCCACCGTGCAGGGCGTGCTGTTCGACCTCGGGGTTTCCTCCCCGCAGCTCGATGACCCAGACCGTGGCTTCGCCTACTCCTACGACGCGCCGCTGGACATGCGGATGGACCGGTCGGGGCCGCTGACCGCGGCCGACGTGGTCAACACCTATCCCGCCGCGCGCCTGGCCCGGGTGCTGCGCGAGTACGGCGAGGTGCGCTTCGCCAGGCGCATCGCGGACGCCGTGGTCAGGGAGAGGTCCAAGGGCCCGGTCACGTCGACGGCCCGCCTGTCCGAGATCGTCAGGGACTCGATCCCCGCCCCGGCGCGGCGAACCGGGGGCAACCCGGCCAAGCGCACCTTCCAGGCGCTGCGGATCGAGGTGAACGGCGAGCTTGAGGCGCTGCGGCGGGCACTGCCCGCGGCGCTGGGCGCCGTTGCGGTCGGCGGCCGGATCGTAGTGCTTGCCTACCACTCGCTCGAGGACCGGCTGGTCAAGCAGGCGTTCGCGGCGGCGGCTGCGGACACCACGCCGCCGGGCCTGCCGGTCAGGCTCGCGGCCGCACGGCCGCGGTTCAAGCTCCTCACCAGGGGCGCGGAGCGGCCGGCCGCGGCGGAGGTGGCGGCCAACCCCCGTGCCGCGTCTGCCCGCCTGCGCGCCGCCGAGCGGGTTCTGGCCGCGGCATGACAGTCGGCGAGATCACACACGGGAACGGGAAGAGCCGGATGAACACCATGGTCAGAACGGGTCGGGCGAATCCTGGTCAAGCCGCGCCCGCGACGCCGCGCGCGGGGCGCGGAAGCGGTGCGGGCCGGCCGGCGCGCGAA
>JASHPR010000059.1 GCA_030038015.1 Streptosporangiaceae bacterium | reverse complement strand
AGTGGGCGCGCAGGTCATAGCCGCTTACCTCATTGCCTGGTTCCTGCTGGTGTCCGCGATCCGCGTGATCAGGGACCACGGCGTGCAGGCGGCGGACGCCACCGAACTGCGGAGGCTGACCAGGCTGCCGCAGGGATTCTGGTCGTCGTTCTGGCTCATCGGGTCGCTGGCCGCCCTGGGCCTGGGCGCGGTACTGCTTATCTAGTGACCTGTCAGCAGCTCGGCCAGGCGCTGCCGCACGGCCGCCTCGTCGTCGGCGCGCACCTCGATCACCTTGTGCCGGCTGGTCGCCCCCGTGACGAGGGTGATGTCGCCACGGCGCACGCCGAGCGCCTCGGCCACGGCGGCGAGGGCCGCCTCCGTGGCCTTGTTGTCCACGGCGCGCTCGTGCACGCGGACGAGGAGCGCCCGCGCGTACTGCCCGCCGACGCCGGCCCTGGCCGAGCCCGGCCTGACGCGGATGCTCAGGCGCAGTGTCCGCTCGCTCACCAGCCAAGCTCCCGCAGCCGCGCGTCGGAGATGCCGAAGTAGTGCCCGACCTCGTGGATCACGGTGCGGCGGACCTGCTCCACGACCTCTTCCTCGGAGTCGCAGATCGCGCAGATGGCCCGCTGGTAGATGGTGATCCGGTCCGGCAGCACGCCCGCGTAGTTCGTGGTGCGGCTGGTCAGCGGTATGCCCTGGTACAGCCCGAGCAGGCCACGCGGGCCCGGTCCGTGCTCGACGAGCACCGCGATGTTCTTCATCCGCTCGCCGAACTCCGGCGGCAGCCCGTCCAGTGCGGTCGCCACCATGTCCTCGAACCGCTCAGGGTCGACGCTGATCACGTAGCCATTGTCCGGCAGCCCGCGGGCGGGTGTCCGGCCCCGCTCGACGGCCTGCGCGCGACTTCCTGCCAGTTGCAGTCATGATCACGACCGATATGTGGTGGTTTGCGTCCCTGAAACTGACACCAAGCCGGTTTCAGGGGGCAGCCGGGCGCCCTACGCTAGCTGCCGTGGCCGCCCAGCAGACCGTCCGCCGCCGCGACCGGCCTTCCCGGCCCGGTCGGCCCACCCGGGCCGACCTGGCAGCCGCGGCGGCGCTGACCGTCCCTGACGTGGTCGGGCCGGGGCTGCGGGTCCTGTTCGCCGGGATCAACCCCGGCCTGTACTCGGCGGCCACGGGGCACCACTTCGCCCGGCCGGGCAACCGGTTCTGGCCGGCCTTGCACCGCTCCGGCTTCACCCCGCGCCTGTTCCGGCCCGACGAGCAGGAACTGCTGCTGGGGCTGGGGCTCGGCATCACGAACGTCGCCGCCAGGGCCACCGCGCGCGCGGGCGAGCTCACCGGGCAGGAACTGCGCGACGGCGGCCGCGCCCTCCAGGAGAAAGCAGAACGCCTGGCCCCCCGCTGGCTGGCGGTGGTCGGCGTCACCGCGTTCCGCACCGCCTTCGGGCTGCCGCGCGCCACCGTGGGCCCGCAGGAACTCGCCTTGGGCAGCACCCGCCTGTGGGTGCTGCCCAACCCCAGCGGCCTGAACGCGCACTGGACAGCGGAGTCGCTAGCGGCCGAGTTCGCCCGGCTGCGCGACGCTGCCGGGTGACCGCGGCCGGAAGACACCCGCCGGCTTGGCCGCCCGGCCGGCAGCTCCGCCGCCTGGGCGTCAGCCGGCGCAGAGGGCGAGCAGCTTGGTGACCGTGGCCCAGTTGCGTGCCGTGGCGGTCACCGTGTCGGTCTTCTTCTGGCCCAGCTTGACCAGCGCCGCGGCCAGGTCGCTGCGCCCGTAGCCATCCGGCGTGTGCAGGAAGATGGTCCGCCCGATGAGCTGGGCCGTATCCCGGCTGCCCTGGTGCACGGCGAACTGCTGGGCCGCCGCAACCCGCTCGGCCACGCCCGCGCCTGGCTCGCCGCTCAGGAAGACGGCGTGCACGGCCTTCGGGTTCGGCTCGGCGGCGTACGGGTTGTCGCGCGCCACCTGGGCCAGTTCCGCGCGGGACAGCACCACGACCCGGGCAGGCACGCTGAGCGAGGCGGCGATGGCCTCCTCCATCACGGCGGCCAGCGCCGCCGTGTCGGTCTGCTCCGTGCTGAAGACCACGTTGCCGCTCTGTATGTACGTTGCCACGTCGCCGTGGCCGAGTGAGATCACGACCTCGCGCAGGTCGGCCATGGCCATCTTGCTCTGGCCGCTGACGTTGATGCCCCGCAGCAGGGCGACGTGGGTGGGCACGGTATTATCCTGCCGCAGGATGCCCGCGAACGGGATGGCGCCGCATCGCGCAGCCCTGATCGTGCCTCCCGCTGGTGCCGCATCGCCGGCCGTCCGCCGCGCGCCGCGCTCGCGCCCCCCGTTCGCGCCGTATCGCACCTCAACGGCGTGTGGTGGGCACTTCACTGTTGCTCCAGCAACAGCAAGGACTCCACGACATCACTCGACGCGCGGAACGGGCCGGGCACTGACACTGCACCAGTGCCGGCACGGTTGCCGCAATGCCGGATCGTGATCATAAAATTCGGGTATGTCTTGGCGTTAAGACGGCTGTGATCTGGGGGAACGTGCCGTCAGCGAGGCCAGCAGTCACGATCGGGGGCAGTGATAGATGAGCAGGGTTTCTCCGGGGGTGCTCGCCCCGCCGCACGAGATACTCACGCCCGGCGAGTGGCGGGCCAGCGGGCGCGCCAGGCGCGAGCCGGTCCCCCGGACCTCGCGCGCGGAGTGGAGCCCGCCGCCAGGCCGGCCCGGCCCGGTCGCGATCCTCGAGGAATGGGCCAGGACCCGCGTCGCCGGCCTGGTGCCGATCCGCTGCAGCGCGGTCCCGCCGGAGAAGGCGGTGCGCCGCTCGTGCCGGCACGTCCCAGCCACGGGCCCCGGCCAGCTCGGCCGCCGTGGGCGGCTGTGCGGCTGGCCACTGGCCCGCGGGCACGCCAGGACCGGGCGGGCCACCGCGATCTCCGGCTGCCTGAGCGAAAGCAAGGATTCCGGCCAGGTGATCGCGGACTTCGCGCTCGCCTGCGCCGAGCAGAACGCCAAGGACTACCAGTGCCTGATGGACGCCGCGGCGAACGCCCGGGTCCAGGCGGTGTTGGGGCTATTAACTGCCGGCCCGCAGCCGCGCCTGACCGGCCCATTATTACGCCGGGGCACGGGCGGCCGGGGCCGCGCGCTGCGGCCCCGGCCCCGCCGGTAAGGCGCTTCCGCGGCCGTCCACGCACTGCCGCATGTGCTCGACAACGTGGCGGATGGCCAGGTCCTGGGCGTGCAGGTGCGCCTGGAGGCGCTCACACGCGTGCAGCACGGCCTCCGCGTTCAGGTAGGTCTGGGCCGCGCGCTTGTCCGCGGCGCGCCCGATCACCTGCTGCCCGACCATGATCACGAACATCAGCAGCAGCTGCAGCTGGCTGGACAGGAACAGCAGGAAGGCGTAGGGGTACGGGTCGAACCCCAGCACCTGTCCGGCGATCATCCAGCCAGCCTGCGAGATCAGCGCGACGTAGAAGGCCGCCATTGTGGCCACCTTGTTGGTGAGCCAGGCGGCCAGCCTGCCGTTGACCCCCACGTACTCGTCGTCGGTCGTGGGCGGCGCCACGATCCGCTCCGCGGCCCTGGCCAGCATCTCCCTGTGCTCCTCGCCCAGGCCGATGCTGCCCGCCAGGTGCCTGTCCTGCGCCATCAGGTGGTTCTGGATCTGCTCGCAGTCGACCAGGATCGCCTCGGCGTCCTCATAGGTGTGCATGGACCGCCGGTCGGCCGTCCGCCCGAGCACCTGCTGGCCAAGCAGGATGATGAAGATCAGCAGCAGCTGCACCACGTTGCCCAGGAACAGCAGGAACGGGTACGGGTACGGGTCGAAGCCGAGCACCGCCCGGGAGCCCAGCACCATCCATGCCGCCGTGACGACCGTGCAGATGTAGACCGTCCACATGGACCCGATCCTCGCCGTGATCCACGCGGCCAGCCGTTCGTTGAATCCCGCTGCCTCGCCGGCGTAGCCGGGATCCTGGCTCCGCCGGGCATGCGCCCGGGGATGGCGGACCTCGGTGTACAGGCTCATCGCCATCCCTCCATGCCCGTGTCGGCCAGCTAGCCGTCTATACGTACCTTGATCCACCATTCCCGGGTCCCGGGCGGCCTAGGCATGCCGGCCGCTACGGCGCGCCGCCTCGCTCCCCCCGGCTGAGCTGGGCATATCCGGCCTCGATCGCCGGGGCCAGCCCGTCCACGGGCAGCGGCCATCTGTCCCCGCCCGCCTCGGCCGCCCTGCCGGCGGGGACGCCCGCGCCGTGCAGCTCCCTGATCAGGCCGGCCACCCCGGCAAGCTGCTCCTGCTGCGCCCGCACGAAGGGCTTGCCGACCGGCCTGCCGTGCCCGGGCACCAGGACATCGCCGTCGGCGAGCAGGACCAGCAGGCGGTCCACGGTCACCGGCCAGTCCAGCGGGAAGCAGCCGGCGCCGTAGCACGGAGGGCCGGACTCCTCGATCACGTCACCGAGCAGCCACGCCCCCGCGCCGGGGATGTGCAGCAGCAGGTCGTTGTCGGTGTGCCCGCGGCCGAGGTGGAGCATTCGCAGGGCCCGGTCCCCCAGGTCGAGCGAGTACTGGCCGCTGACCAGCTCGGTCGGCGGGGTGACTACGACCTCGAGCCACTCCTTGGCC
The DNA here is from genome assembly GCA_030038015.1 of Streptosporangiaceae bacterium. GTDB lineage: Bacteria > Actinomycetota > Actinomycetes > Streptosporangiales > Streptosporangiaceae > JASHPR01. Next base: position 16,446 of record JASHPR010000059.1, on the reverse strand, counting down.
TGCTCGCCGCCGCGCGCGATCCACCCTGCCAGCAGCGGCCGCTCGTATCTGTCAAGGTAGCCGGGCACACCGACGTGGCCGTAGATCGGGACGTCCAGGTCCGAGCCGGGGCCGAACCGCTGGTTGCCGAAGCAGTGGTCGAAGTGCGCGTGCGTGTTGATCACCCAGCGAACCGGCTCGCGGCTCAGTTCCCGCAGGTCGGCAAGGAGCTCGTCGGCCTGCCAAGGAGACGACCGCGTGTCCACGACGGCGAGCCCGTCCGAGCCCCGGACGACGCAGACGCTGACGTCCAGCGGGTTGTAGCGCCGCTGGAACACCCCGTCGGCCACCTCATGCCAGCCCACGTGAACGCACCCTACTGCGGCACGGCAGTGAGCGCCGCAACGACCGGATCAGCGACTCGGGCGACCGGAGCCGGGTCGGGCGCGTGCCGGGGATCGCCAGGGCGTGTGCCTCCGCCGGGAAGGATGCGGCGAGCTCGCGCAGCCAGGCGAGGTCTGCCGCGTCCAGGTGCCCGATCCGCCAGGCGTCGGTGCCGTGGGATGCTCGGATCGTGTCCGACCTTGCGATGCTCCGTGACCGCATGCGGCAGTTCGCGGGTGCCCGCGACTGGGGCAGGTTCCACGACCCGAAGTCGGTGCTGCTCGCGCTCGTCGGCGAGGTCGGCGAGCTGGCCGAGCTGTTCCAGTGGCTGCCCGCCGCCGACGCCAGGGAACTCGCGCGGCACGAGCCGCTCCGCACCCGGGTCGGCGAGGAGATGTCCGACGTGCTGCTGTACCTGGTGCTGCTGGCGGACGTGGTCGGCATCGACCTCGCCGCGGCCGCCCAGGCGAAGATGGACGACTCCGAGCGCCGCTTCCCGCCACCCCCGGTCGGCGACCGGCCACGCCCGCCAGCAGACGCGGACGACGAGGACGGTCACCTGAGCTGATTTTCGGCTTTTCCGGCACGTTCCGAGACACCCTTCTGCCCGGCCGCAACACCGGCATGGCCAACCGGAACACCGCGACGAAACCGTTCGCCCGGTCGCGCAGGCGCCCTTAGGGCCCAGACCGATGCCGAAGCGGTCGGAGCACGCCCGCCCGGGGCCCTCGCCCGGCATCGGCAAGCTCGCGGTGCGACCGGCGTTTACCCGGCGACGCGCAGCCAGAGGGCGGTCATCCGTGCCCCCTCGGCCACCCGGAGGCGCTGCAGCCTGATCTTGCCCCCGCCCGGGCGCTCGAACAGCCTGGTCCCGTCGCCGAGCAGCACCGGCGTGATGAACACGAGGATCTCGTCGAGCAGGCCCGCGTCCAGGCACTGCCGGGCGATGCTCGCGCCGAGGACGTTGACGTTCTTGTCGCCCGCCGCGGCCTTGGCCGCGGCGACGCCGCTGGCCAGGTCCGTCACGAAGGTGACGCCCGGCACCGGGGTGCCCGGCGGGTGGTGAGTTACCACGAACTGGGGCCCTTCCCACCCGCCGCCGAACGGTTTGCCCTCCCTGGGCGTGTCCCGGTGCGGATCATCGCCACGGAACGTGCGATTGCCGACCAGAAGCGCGCCGACCTGGCTGATGACGTCGTCCACCACCGGATCGGGCCCAAGGTATTCGGTCATCCAGGACGCGTCGCCACCCGCCCCGGCGATGAACCCGTCCAGCGACATCGAGGCCGAGTACACCAGCTTGCCCATGACGTACCTCCCGCCGGGAGCATCGCAGTTACCCCTTCGACAGCCGGCCATGCGCAAACTCATCGCCGTCGCCCGTCCCGCGGGCGCCCAGGCCGCCCGCGGGACGAGCCGTGTTCGGCAAGTGCTGCTATCACGACACTCGGCGAACACAGTCACGGCTGAAAAGGGGCGCAGCACCCGCCAAGGCTTACGTTCTCCCGGCGCCCCTTACCCGGTAGAACGCCGTCGGGTGCCAGTAGGGAGTCGACACCGTCCACCCGATCCGCGTGCCAGTGGTCTCGGCGCCGAACATGATGGTGGGCGTGTCCACCATCTCCACATGCCCGTCACCGTAGAACGCCAGGTCGCCCCGGCGTGCCTGCGCCTGGCTGATCCGGATGAGCTGGTTGCTCGCGAGCATGCCGTAGGTGGTCCTCGGGAGCTGGATGTGGGCGTACAGGTAGGCCTCGTAGACGAGCCCGGAGCAGTCGTAGCAGGTTGGCCCCGTCCCGCCCCAGCAGTACCATTTGCCCGCCTGCGCGACGGCATAGTCGTAGGCGAGCACACGCAGGCGCAGCCCGTGATCAGGAGTCGCGGCGTGCGCCGGCCCCGCGATAAAAATCACAGACGTCAGGACAGCGCACAGCATCATTGCGAGCTTGCGGTAGAACATCTAGTCCAGGTGCCCCTTCATTCCGCGCGAGCTGAACTCGGCTCCGTCCGGGGGCAACGGCTTCTTTTCCCGCTTTAGGCGCGCCGGAACCAGATAACGCCACGATAACAACTACGAATATGCTTTCTTGACGGATCGTTGAAGCCTGTTCGCGGGCGTTTGGCCGCGGATTGAGCGGGCGGAAGCCGACGATGATTGCGGGCGGGTGCACGTTCAAGAGAAAAAAGAGGAGGGCCTGAGTGCGGGTCCTTGGCGCGCCCGGGCGCAGCACCCTCGGCCGCGGCGAGCGCGCCATGATCCTGGCCTCCACGCAGGCCGTGTCCGGCGGGCAGGCCGCCAGCGTGGCCGGGCCGCCGGCGATGCGCCCGCGCGCCGATGCGATGCTTTGTGCCATTTCGGCACCGATCTCCGCGGCCCGCTTGAGCACCCGCAGCGGCGTGACGACCCGGCCATACCGCATGAGCCTCGGGTGGTTGCAGGCCGTCCATTGCGGGGCGCCAATGAGACCCTAGTGGCCAGCCTGCGCGCGGCGGAAAGCGCCATGAGGGGTGGCTTGCCGGTTTTGAGCGCCAATCTGCAGGACGCGCGCCGCGGCCTCGCTTGCAGCGGGCGCCCCGGCGCGCCCTGCGGGGGTGGCCCGCGACGCCCACACGGCGCGTCAGGCAAAGGAATGGTAATGGAAAGGTCGGCGTACCGCATGAGTTTGGCACAGCCCGACAGCCGGAGCGCGGCTGGCTCGGCGCATTCGCCCGGTTTCGTCCTACGATGGCGGCGGCGTTGCCGGGCGCGCGAAGGGAGCCGACGGTGCCGGGCCCGAACGATGTGCCGGGACGATTACGGCTGCCGGACTCGCCGGCGGCGCCTGATCACGCTCATGACCTTGAACGCTTGGCGGCCGGCGACCGGGGCCACCCCGCCCGCTGGTCCCGGGCCGAACTGCGTGACCGGCTCGACCGACTGCCCCCGGGTCACCCGAGCGCGACGCCAGCCGACGCGCCGGAGCGCGGTCAGCCGCGCCCGGATGGTCAAGCCGACGCGCCCGAGAGGAGCTACTGGAGCGAGGTACCCGGGTTCCAGCGCGCCTGGGCCGACCACGTCCGCAAGTGGCCCATGGAGCGCCTCCCTTCAGGAGACGCCACCCCCGAGCTCAACCCAGAGCAGCACAGGCAAGTTGACGACGTCATTGCCCGCGTGCACCAGACGGAAGATGCGCTGACGAAGCGCATGGGAGAAACCGCACGCGACAATGCCAGCGGCGCGTGGCTGGAGGGACTTGAGTTCCGCGTCAAGGGCGAGGAGCGGCTCAAGCAGAAGATCGCTAATCTCCTCGACACAGGGGCGCCAGACGCTACAGGGAAGGAAATCGCGCAGCAGATTCCGGATGCAATCCGTTATACATTCTGTGCCGACTCAGAGAACTACAAAGACACCTACTGGGAGATCAAAGGCCGGCTCGAAACCTGCGGGTATCACATGTACTATGGCGAGAATCATTGGCCCGATTCGCTGTACAAGGGCATTAACACGCGCTGGACCACGCGGGACGGCCAGCGATTCGAGGTGCAGTTTCACACTCCTGAGAGCTTCCATGCGAAGCAGGCCATCACCCATGCTTCTTATGAACGTCTGCGCAGTGCGGTGACCACAGATGGCGAGCGGCGGGAGCTCAGGGCGTTCCAGCACCAGGTATGTTCCTGGATCACTGCGCCCGCGGGTGCTGCTGACATTCCGAACTACCGCGAGGAAGGCCACTAGATGCCCGACAAGATCACGTACTACGCGATCGTCGGCAGCGGCCGGACGGCCGAAGACCCCTTCGGGCTCGTACGGCGACTCGAGTTCGACGACGGCGGCCTCACAGACGAGGGCCTGCGCAGGGACTTCAGCTGGAAGTTCTCCCCCGCCATCGCCGAGTGGGAGCACGGCAGTTTCCCATATGACCTTGTTGAAGTGAGCCACAAGCAGGCTGGGGAGATCATCAAGCACTTCCGGGAGAAGTGGGGGCCTTTCGGCCAGGCTGCGGACTCGTGACCAAGGTGGCTCTGCCCCGGCGATTACTCAGACGGTCTGCCTGCCGGTTCGCTCGGCGCCGATGGGCTCGCCAGGCTGCCGTTCTGCTGCGGCTACGCGACCAATTCGGCAGCTGGCCACCGGTCGTTGGCGCGGCGACCATACTCCGCCGCGACGACCAAGCCATGGGCGCCGATCAGGACGCCGGCCGGAAGGCCATAATGGCCGCCGTACGGACTCAGAGCGCTGCCGATGGCGCGCAACGCCCCACAGGCACGTGTGTCGCGTTAGGTGCGTTCACGCCGGAATACAGGCTTACGATGGCGGCGGAATGATCCGGGCAGGCGAAGGGAGCCGACGGTGCCAGGACCCCTGGACCGGCCGGGCCAGCCACCCGCGCCTGACCGGCCGGGTACTACCGACGTGCCGCAGCAGTTACGGCCATCTGAGCGTCGGCCGGACTTACCCACGACCGCGGATCGCCCCGATACGGCCGACCGCCTAGCCACCAGCGAGGAGACAGCGCGCTGGTCCAAGGCAGAACTGCGGCAGCGGCTGGAACGCCTCCCGCCGGGTCATCCGAGTTCGCTCAGGCACGAGCCGGACGCCATCCTGTCGCCCCACACCCGCGTGGCCGACGAGGCCACGCGGAACTACTGGAGCGAAGTGCCCAGGTTCCAGCGGGCCTGGGCGGACCATGTACGCAGATGGCCAGCGGAACGGATCGCCTCAGAAGTGGACCGCTCAGGAGACCCGGCGGGATCCTGGCGGGGAGACGGAAACCAGTACCTGGACCCAGAGCGGCACGCGCAGGCCAACGATCTGATCGCCAGGGTGGCCCGGACCGAGAAGAAGCTGACGGAGCACATGAAGGAAGCCGATCGCGATAATGCATGCGGCGGCTGGCTCGAAGGCCTCGGCCATCGCCTCAAAGGCGAAGACCGTCTCAAGGAAAAGATCGCCACCGAGCTGAGCATAACGCCAGCCATGAAGCCCGAGGACGCCATCAGTAAGGTAAATGACATCATTCGTTATACATTTTGCTTCGAGCAACCGAAGTATTCGGATGGCTATTGGGACGTGAAGCAGAGACTAGAAACATACGAATACCGGATGGTTTACAGCAAGAATCACTGGCGTGACGATCCGGAGTACAAGGGGATCAACACCCGATGGGTCACACCCGAAGGCCAGCGATTCGAGGTCCAGTTCCATACCGCCGAGAGCTATCACGCCAAACAAGAGGTTACCCATGAAGCGTATGAGCGACTGCGCAACCCCCTAACGGGGGACAGCGAGCGCAGTGAGCTCGAGGCGTACCAGCGCGAAGTCGGCCACTGGATAACCGTTCCCGAAGCCTCACAAGACATTACCGATTACCATGAGAGGTCGTCAGATGCCTGACAAGATCACCTATTTTGCGGTCGTTGACGACGACACGACAGTGGAGCGACCGTACGGGCTTGTGCGTCGATTGGAATTCGACGGCGACGGCTTTACAGACGAAACCCTAAGGCGAGACTTCAGTTGGCTCTTTACGCCGGCGATCGTCGAGTGGAAGCGCGGTGATCTTTCCTATGACCTAGTCGAAGTTAGTCATGCGCAGGCCAGCAGGATCATCGAGTACTTCCGCGAGAAGTGGGGGGCGTTTGGCCAGCCCGTGGACTCGTGACTTTCCGCTCTCGTTGAGCGATGACCAACGGTCCCATGCCTCGGGCAGCTGTCTTGCGAGACTCCCACGAGGGTACGTAGTTCCGCAGACTGCCTGGGCTTCGGGCGAAGTGCTATGGTTTTGCCGCCGTTCGCCTGACCTGGCGTTATGCAGCTGTTACCCAACCCCGCGCCAAGGAGCTGGTCGACGTGGGCCTGCGCTTCAACCCGCCGCCAGGCTGGCCCCCCATGCCCGGAGGGTTCACCCCTCCGCCCGGCTGGCAGCCAGACCCTTCGTGGCCTCCGCCGCCACCCGGATGGCAGCTTTGGGTCAGCGATGATCAGCCGTCATCCGACACCATGCCACTTCACGCGATCCAGGCCGGCCAGGCGCAGATTGGCCAGCCCAGCGGTTCGCCGCTGCCCGGCTACGACATCGCGAGCCAGTACGGGAGCCTGGGCGCTTCCAATGGCAGCCCAGGCCCCCCATACGGAAGCTTCGGAACCCCGTACACCCCCTACGGCATGGCGACCCAGCCCCGGCGCAGCGGCAAGATGAGCGGCTTTGCCATCGCCTCGTTCATCTTCGGCTTGCTGGGCGGGGTCATGTTCAGCGTGGTCTTCGGCTTCGTCGCGCTGCGCAAGATCCAGCGCCTCGGCCAGCGAGGCCGGGGGCTGGCGATAGCGGGACTCGTCTTGTCCGGTATCTGGATCATGCTGATAATTCTGGCGATTATCGGCGCGAACACCGGCAAAGCTATCCGGTCCTCGACCACCGGGCTGATTACGCACAGCGGGCGCATCAACGTTTTCTCGCTGGACGTCGGGGACTGCTTCAACAACCCAGCAGGGGCGCAGACCGTCAACACGGTCACCGCTATCCCCTGCGATCAGCCGCACAACGCGCAGATCTACGCCAAGTTCAAGCTCACCGGGTCGGACTCCAGCTACCCCGGGGCAGCGGCGGTCGCTCAGATGTCCCGCGACGGATGCAATGCCCGCATCGGAAGCATCAACAAGTCAATGACGAACAGCGCCATGACTATCCGCATCCTCCTCCCGGAGGAAGCGGCCTGGCTCAGCGGCCGGCGAACCGTGAGCTGCATGGTCGTCAATCCCAAGGCTGACCTTACGTCATCGCTGCTGGATTCCTCGCCAGCAACCGGCTGAGCGCCGTGTTGCCGCAGGCATCGCGACCTGGCCTGTGACCGCCGCTGAACTATCGCTCTGGCCTGGGGCTGCGATAGGTTCTGTGCCCGGGCGTCGCCAGGATCCGGATTGCAGCGGGATGGAGTGTCATGGCAAGGCAGCGGGAACGGCTGCCTCGCCGCGTCCGGGCCCTGCTCGGGTTCGTGTGCGCGCTGGTGCTCGTCGACACGATCTTCTTCACCGCCCTGACCCCGCTGCTGCCGCACTATACGCAGACGGCCGGGCTGAACAAGGCGGGCGCGGGCATCCTGGTCGCCGCGTACCCGGCCGGGACGCTGGTGGGCGCGCTCCCCGGCGGCCTGCTGGTCTCCCGCTTCGGGGCCAGGCGGGTGGTCGTGCTCGGCCTGACGCTGATGAGCGTCTCCACGCTCCTGTTCGGCTGGTCGTCGGCGGCGGCCGCGCTCGACGCGGCGCGGTTCATCCAGGGCCTGGGCGGGGCCTGCACCTGGGCCGCGGGCCTGACCTGGCTCGCCATGGTCGCCCCGGATGAGCGGCGCGGCGAGATGCTCGGCCTGGCGCTCGGCGCCGCGGTGGGCGGCGCCCTGTTCGGGCCCGTGGTCGGGGCGGTAGCCGACCAGGTCGGTACCGGCCCCGCGTTCTCCGCGGCGGCGGTGGCCGGGGCGGTGCTGATCGTGACCGCGTTCGTGGTGCCTGGGCCGGCCCGGACGGAGGCACAGGGCCTCAGCGCGGCGTGGCCCGCGCTGCGTGACGCCCACGTGGGCGCCGGCATGTGGCTGACCATGCTGGCCGGCGTCGCGTTCGGGGTCCTCGATGTGCTGGCGCCGCTGCGCCTGAGCCGGCTCGGCGCGTCGGCCCTGCTCATCGGGGCGACGTTCCTCGCCTCGGCGGCGATCGAGGCAGGGCTGTCGCCCCTGGCCGGACGGCTGTCAGACCGGCGCGGCGAGCTGTTCCCGATAAGGCTGTCGCTGACCGGCGCGGTCGCGGTCAGCCTGCTGGCGCCGCTGGTGGCACCGACGGCGGCGCTGATGGCCCTGCTGATCATCGGCATGCCATCCTTCGGGACGCTGTTCGCGCCGGCCACCGCGCTGCTCAGCGCGGGCGCGCAGCGGCTGGAACTGAACCAGGGGCTGGCGTTCGGCCTCGGCAACCTGGCCTGGGCGTGCGGGCAGGCGGTCGCCGCCGCGGGCAGCGGTGCCATCGCGCAGGCGACGTCCGACGTCGTCCCGTACTCGCTGCTCGCCGGCGCCTGCCTAGTGACGCTGATCGCGCTATGGCCTGGCCGATCCCGTTTGGTCCGCCGCCTCACCGGCGATCCTGCGGAACTCTCCCACGCCCCTGGGGCCGATTTAACGAGCCCGCAGTGATCGCCTCGGCGGGCACGCTGTTGCGGTACCTCAGATACTGCCATGCAGTGGCGCGCCCCGGGCTCACGCCCAGAGCCGGGCCGAGCCAAATGGACATCGTGATGGCAGCTCGCTAAATCTCGAGTCAGCACGAGAACTTAGCTACGCCATGCAGCTTGTCAGTCGCCGCCGGGCAGGTGCGTCGCGAATGGCACGGGGCGCAGATCGTCGAGGCCACCTTGCCACAGCCAGGTATACCGCCGGCGAGTCGGGCCGAAGGTGGTGAACGTCCTGAGGGCACCGAGCCGGGTCCGCCGCAGCGGCTGGGGCCACCGGTAGGCAAGCACGCCTACCAGTAGGACCACCGCTGCACCATGGTGGCGACGGGCCGCCAGCGTGCCTGCCACTGTGCTAGCCCCTCCTCCGCCGTGGCCGCGGAGGTTACGCTGGCAGCAAGTTGCACAGCATTCGCGATCGCGAGCCCTGCGCCCTGGCCGAGGTTGGGCGGCTGGCCGTGAGCCGCGTCGCCGAGGATGCAGGCACGGCCCGTGGTCCAGCCGCGGACGATGACGTGCACGTTGCTGTGGTGCGTTGCCTGCACCGGGTTGATCCGGCTGAGGATGTCCTCGTGGCCGGGAAAGCACTCAGCCCAGCGGGGCCGCGCCGCCGCTTGCCCGGCACTTTCCCCGTGTCGTTTCCCGGCCGAGTGTTCGGCAAGGAAAGGCAGGACCGCCTCGTGGAACGCCTCAGGCTCTCGGAATTTCACGCCCAGATGCTCAGCAGCTGCGGCAGCGGGCGGATGCGCGAGATCACGCGATCCCTGCCGGACGCGGCGCAGATCTACCGTCGCTGGTCGCTGTCCTTGTCGCATCCGCAGCGTGATCTCGCGGGAGAGCATGCCGATCTGCTCGATGCGGTCCTTTCGCGCGACGCCCCGCGCGCTGTCACCGCGCTGACTGCTCATATCGAGCGCACCAGGGACACCGTTCTCACGATCGTCACCGCGGGGCCAGCCAACAGGGCCGGCGCTGGCTCATCCGCAGCGGACATCAGCGTTTCAGCCATCTGAACGACTGCGCTGCTCACATCACCGGGCCGGCGATGGACGGCCCGCCGGGTCGTCGCCCGGGCGCCTGGCCAGCGCCTCGTGCGAGAGCTTGCGGTCGACGATGTCGCGGGCGACGTCGGTGAGCTTGCGGTTGTTGTCGCGGGCGTACCTGTTCAGCAGCTGGAACGCGTCGTCCACCGTGGTCGACAGGTGCTCGGCGAGCATTCCCTTCGCCTGCTCGATGACGACCCTGCTGCGCAGGGCCGCCTGCAGCTGCTCGGTCAGCATGCTGCGTTCCCGGAGCGCCCGTTCCTGGATCAGCGCGATGGTGGCGACCTGGGCCATGGCCCGCGCGATCTCCAGCTCCGCGTCGCTGAACCGCTCATCGTTGCCGCGGAAAAGGTTCAGTGCGCCGATGACGTCCGAGTGCGCCCGGAGCGGGACGGCGCACACCGCCTGGAACCCGGCCTCGGTGGCCCGCGGCGCGAACGCGGGCCACCGGCTCCGGCTCTCGGCCGCGCTCGCCTGGACCGCCTCGCCGGAGCCGAACGCGTCGAGGCAGGGACCCTGGGCGCTCTGGATCTCGAACAGCTCGAGCAGCCGCATCCGTTCCTCTGACGACGCGACCAGGCGCAGCCCGCCGTGCGCATCGGCGAGCATCACGCTGGCGGCCTCGGCCCGCAGGATCTTCACCGAATCGACCGACAGGCCGTGCAGGAAGTCGACGACATCGAACTCGTCGGCGAGGGTGTCGGCGAGGCGCACGAACGCGCGGGCGAGCAGGCGCTCGCGGCGTATGACGTCGTCGCCCTGGTCACCTTCCCACTGGCCGCCGGGCCTGTCCGGAGGCGCGCCGCTGAGCTCACTCACCGAATCTCACCCGCCGTTCGACGACGTCCTGAGCGATGTCGTAAATGGATCGGCCGCTCTCAAACGCTGCGGCCCGCAGGCGGGCGAGGGCGTCCGCCGGCGTCTTATCCATCTGCGCGGCGATCATCCCGGTCGCCTGATGGACCACGAACCGGTCCATGCCGACGGCGTCCAGCAGCGCCGCCACGCCAGGATGGCCTGGCGATTCTTGCAGGTATAGCACCGCGTCACGCGCGATGTCTGCTGCGACGAGAGCATCGGCCAGGTGCTCGCCGCTCAGCATGCCCGGCTCATCACGGCAGAGGTCGAGTACCCCGATGGTGGTCGCCCCGACTCCCAGGGGAAAGCAGAACTCGGCGCCCACGCCGAACCGGGCGGCGGCGGCCGTGAACACCGGCCAGCGGGCCGCGCCCTCCGCGGTGAGGTCGGGCAGCAGCACCGGTTCCCCTGAGGCGTACGCATCCAGGCACGGGCCCTCGCCCAGCTCGAACTGCAGCTCCGTGATCACGCTGGAGCTCCGCCCGGCCCCGGTGAGCCCCACCGGCTCGGTCCCGGAGATCAGGACCAGGGTGCAGCCCGACGCCGACATCTCGTCGACCGCGAACCGGCATATGCGCCGCATCAGCTCGTCGACGGGGGTCGAGCCACCGAGCCCGGCGACGGCGGCAGCGATGCGGGCCCGCCGCTCGTCTTCCGGCACCGCAGCTCAGCCTTTCCGGCAACCTGCCCTTCGGCCGCCTGAGCCAGCGCCCTGCCAAACGCGACCGGGAAAGGTCCGGCGGATGGTGCAGTTTAGCGTGATCGCTCTCGCGGATCGCTGGCCGGCGGCGTGGAATTCCCGGCTGATACCCGGCATACTAGGAAGCCGCAACCGCAGCTACCGCGGCAGGCTGGTCCGGACTCTGCGCTACCTCGCCGCTCGCAACGCCACCAGCAGCGAGATCATGACCAATCAAGCCTGCCTTCCCCGCGGCGCCCCGTCACTCGCCGACGGCCGCGGCCCGGCCAGCGGCGGGTACATGGGACACGCGGGACCTATGTCATCACCTGCCGGGACGGTGGTCCCTCCCGCCCGGCGCCCTGCCCGCAGGAGCATGACGGCGTCTTCGGCCTACGGTGAGGCAACTGCCGTGACGCAAGGTTCCGTTGGGGTATGGCTGTCGATAGCCAGGCTGGCCCGCCATGAGGAGGCAGCCGTGTCGCTCCGGCACGCGGTCAGCGCCTGCGCGCAGGCGGCCGGGGCCGGGGCCGCGCTGTCACTGTCGCCTGGCAGCGGGACGTCCGAGCCGCTGTACGCCACCGACGCGCGCAGCGATGAGCTGGAAGAGCTGCAAGGGACCCTCGGGCAGGGGCCCAGCCTGGATGCGCTGGCCGGCAACGAGCTCGTGCTGACCGGTGACCTGGCGGCTGCGCCGGCCCTGGCCCGCTGGCCACAGTTCACGCCCGCGGCGCTGTCTCGTGGGGCGGCGGCGATCTTTTCCTTCCCGGTCAGGTCGGGTGCGGCCCGGGTGGGGGTGCTGTCCCTGTACCGGGACAGCCCCGGGCAGCTGACTCCCGGTGAGCTGGCCACGACGCTGCTGTACGCCGATGCCATTCTGATGCTGGCCCTTGACGAGCGCGGCGGGCTGGCGCCCGGCGCGGTCGAGCTGGTCGGACGGGGCTTTACCGGGCGGCGGGCCGAGATCCATCAGGCGGCGGGGATGATTTCGGTTCAGCTTGACGCGTCCATCACCGATGCGCTGGTGGCCCTGCGTGCCCGTGCCTTCGCTGAGTCCCGGCCGATCTCGGACGTGGCCGCCGACGTCGTTGCCCGGCGGCTCTCGTTCGCTCCCCCCGGCACGGCGGTACCCCGCGAAATGCCGCCCAGGCCACACAGGTAAGCGAGATCAGCCCAGTTCCTTGGCCCGCTGCTGCCGGTGCGGCTGACCAGCGGTTGGCTATGAAAGGGAGGTGCCCGAGCCGATGAGCCAGCGAGACCGGCAAGCCTGGCAAGCTTTCGTCCGGCTTGCCGACACCCTGGTTGCCGACTTCGACGTCATCGACTTCCTAGACACCCTCGCTCAGGTCAGCATCGAGGTGCTCGGCGTCAGCGCCGCCGGGATCCTGCTGACCGACCATACCGGCGCCCTGAACCTGGTCGCCGCGTCCAGCCCGGAGGCGCGGATGGTGGAGCTGTCGGAGCTGCAGAACGCCGAAGGGCCAAGCCTGGACGCCTACCGCAGCGGCGCTCTCGTGCAGTGCCCCGACCCCGGCACCGCCTCTGACCGCTGGCCCAGCTTCGCCCCGGCCGTCCGGGCCGCCGGCTACGCGGCGGTGTATGCGCTTCCCATGCGGCTGCGCGAGGAGGCGATCGGCGCAATGAACCTGTTCTCCACCCAGCCCGGTGCGCTGGACGAGGAGACCGCGGAGCTGGGCCGGGCCCTTGCGGACGTGGCCACGATCGGCATCCTGCACGAGCGCGCCTTCCGCCGTCACGAGACCGTCACGGAGCAGCTGCAGATCGCCCTCGACAGCCGCATCGTGATCGAGCAGGCCAAGGGCGTGCTGGCCGAGCGCCTCCGCTTGCCCGTCGAGGACGCCTTCGCCGTGCTGCGGGACTACGCGCGCGACCACAACCTCAAGCTGGCCGACGTCGCTGACGCGGTCACCACCAGGGAGCTGCACATACCCCTGCCCGCTGAGACGCGAAGCGGGCGTCACCTCAAAAGGGACGAGCTGCGGAAGTTACCGTCGGCGGTGAGCGCCAGCCCGATCACCCCGATCACCCGTCAAGGGAGATGTGATGCTCCCCGAACACCATGTCCCGGATGTCGCGGATGACATCATCGAGCAGGTCGACGGCGTGCTGGAGCTGGGCAGCCCAGGGATGGCCATTGTCGTCGCACGCCGACTGGAGCAGCAGGCCCACGCTGAAGAGCCGGTGCACAACGGCCGAGGCGAGATCAACCGTGATCTCGGTGCGCTGGGTGATCAGGGCATCCTGCCCGTCGCCGCTGCCGGCCACGCACACCACCAGGCCCCCGGCCGGGCCGGGCCGCCACCACCATCTGGTTGGCCGCCCGCCAACCGCGGCGCCGACGTGGCAGTAGGCGGTGCCCGACTCACCCAGGGCGGCGGCGACCCGCATGCTGGCGCCGAGCGCTCCGCGCTCTGGCGGCGCGACCGCGTCAAGCCAGCCGTACCCCAGCGAGTCCTGCTCTGAGACACGGGTCAGCTCCGCCCACGCCGGGTTCACTGCAAGCGCCGTGCCGTCGGCGGACAGGAGCAGTGAGGCAACCGGAAACCAGGCCAGCGCCGCCTCCAGCGACGCGACCTGCTGGCGCGCCCCAGCACGGCTTTCCTCGTGTCCGCCCACGCGCATCTCACCATGAGTCCAGGTGACAAGGCAGCCGCCGGGGACTGGAGCGGCAGTAAGGGGACCATGATAACTGCTGCCCGGGAAGCCAGCCATAGCCAGCCGCCTGCACTCCCGCCGTCGCGCCGCGGGGCCGGGAGGCGTCTCGGCGGCTAGGCGGCGGGCGTCGCCGGAGGGGCGGTGGTGGCCCAGCGGATGGCGTGCACCAGGGCGTGGCCTGCGGGCCGCACCACGGCGGCTTCGGTCACCGGGAGCCGGGGCAGCCACAAGTGGCGGCGTGCCCACCCCGGCAGCAGCGACACCGCCGCGGCGGCCAGCACGCCATATGGCGGGCGGGCGACGACCGGCAGCGGCGGGTTCAGCAGCAGGAACCGGGCCGCCTCCCGGGCCTGGGCGGTGGCCGCGAGTTCCGGCCGGTACTCCTCGACCCGGGCAGCGAGCTCGGCTGCGGTGCGCGGCGGTTCCGGGACCCCGAGCGCCGCGCCGATACGGGCCATATCAGCCACGTAGGCGTCACGTTCATGATGGTCAAGGGGGTGCGCGCCGAATCTCGAGTGAGCGCGCAGGAAGCTGTCCGCCTCGGCGATGTGCACCCAGGTCAGCAGGTGCGGGTCGGAGGCTGCGTACGGCCGGCCGTCCGGCGCGGTGCCGGTGACCCGGCCGTGGATCGCCCGGACCCGCGCGATCGCGTCCTGAGCGTCGTCGGCCCGGCCGAACGTGGTCACGGCCAGGAAGTAGCTGGTCCGCTGCAGCCGCCCCCACGGGTCGCCGCGGTAACCGGAGTGGCCGGCCACCGCCGCCATGGCCAGCGGGTGCAGCGACTGCAGCAGCAGCGCCCGCAGGCCGCCGATGAACATCGACGAGTCGCCGTGCACGCGGCGGATCGGCCGGTCCTCGCCGAACCAGCGCTCGCCCGGCGCCCGGATCAGCGCGTGGCGCTCCGGGCCCTGCGGCCCGGCGACGCGCTCGAAGATCGCTGCCCCGATGCGCGCCCGAAGCCGGTCTGCGGCGTCCATGTGCCCATTATCCCAGGCTGGCGCGGCGCCCCCGGCCAGCCGCCGGCGGGCCGAGTAGGGCACAAAGGTCAGCGCGGGCGGGCCGCGGCAAGGTGTGGCCACACCATGATCAGCCCGGGGGGGCATGCCGGTGCGGTTCACGCGGCTGCCTTGAGGCCGTAAGCCACGTCTGACGGCTGCTTTCATGATCGTGGTTGATTGGTGACCGTATTCGTCGTCAATCGACCACGATCATGGAACTGGCGGTCCTGACGGCCGTTCGCGGTTCCTGCCGGTTCCACGTCGCCAGCATTCCTGGCATGTGGCCCGTTATGCAGCTGCACGTGGGAGGCCGGGCGTCGCCATGGGCCCCCTACCAGGAGCGCTGGAACCGGATGCGGGATCTTGTAGCAGGCGCGCCGTCCCGTGAGCGCCGGACCCAGGGCCTTGCTGCAGCGGCTCCTGCAGGCGCAAGGCTCCGAGCGCGGCCACTAGGTGGCCGGGCTTGTGATTGCGGCGCACAGCCGGGCGACGGCCGTGGTGTAGGCGTGGCCCGGCGGGGAGGCGTAGCCGATGACCAGGGCGGGGCCCCTGGCGTGACGGCCGAGGGCATACGTGCGCAGGCCATCAATGGCCACACCCCTCCGGGCGGCACGGGCGATGACCTCGTCCTCGGCCAGGCTGCCGGGCAGTTCCGCGACGGCGTGCAGCCCGGCCGCGATGCCGGTCAGGCGCACCGCCGGAGCGTGGCCGGCGAGGGAGGCGAGCAGCCAGTTCCGGCGGCGCCGGTAGGCCAGCCTGGTGCGGCGGATGTGCCGGTCGTAGCCGCCGGAGGTGATCAGCTCGGCGAGGGTCAGCTGCTCGAAGCTGCCGGTGTGGGCGTCGGCGCTGGCCTTGGCGGCCACGACGTCATCGACCAGACCGGCGGGCAGCGCCAGCCAGCCCAGCCGGAGCCCGGGCGCCAGTGTCTTGCTGGCCGTCCCGGCGTACACGACCTGCTCGGGTGCCAGGGCCTGCACCGCGCCGACCGGCTGGCGGTCGTAGCGGAACTCCCCGTCGTAGTCGTCTTCGATGATCAGCCCTCCGGTCGCCGCCGCCCACCGGAGGGCCTGCGCGCGCCGCTGCGGCGACAGCGCCGGGCCGAGCGGGAACTGGTGCGCCGGGGTGAGCAGCACCGCCCCGGCGTGACCGGCGGCGTCCAGCACCGCCCCGCTGCCGTCGACCGGCAGCAGGGCCGCGGTGAGCGAGCTGGCGGCGAGGATCGCGCGGGCGGCCGGCTGGCCGTATTCCTCGACCGCGACGGTCGTGGCGCCGCGGTGCCGCAGCACCTGGCACAGCAGCGCCAGGCCCTGGGTGAAGCCGGTGCACACCACGATCCGGTCCGGGCTGGCGCGCACGCCGCGGGCGCGGGCGAGATAGGCAGCGAGCGCGGCGCGCAGCTCGGGGCGGCCCCGGGGGTCGCTGTAGCCCAGTGCCTGGCCGGGGGCGGCGTTCAGCGCCCTGCGCGCCGCGGCCAGCCACGCGGATCGGGGGAACGCCGACAGGTCCGGTGATCCGGCCCGCAGGTCGAAGCGGAAGGACGGGACCCGTGCCGGCGGGGCCGGCGCCCGGGCGGCTGCCGCCACGGCGGGCGCGGCGTCGGCGACCCGGGTGCCCGAACCCTGCCGGGAAACCAGCCAGCC
>JASHPR010000652.1 GCA_030038015.1 Streptosporangiaceae bacterium | reverse complement strand
ACGCCGTGCCTGCGCACGTCGCCGATCAGGCTGGCCGGCGCGTAAAAGCCCATCGGCTGGGCGCGCAGCAGGGCGGCGGTGAACGCCGCCGGGTAGTGGCACTTCAGCCAGGCGCTGGCGTAGACCAGGTAGGCGAAGCTGATCGCGTGCGACTCGGGGAAGCCGTAGCTGGAGAACGCCAGGATCTTGACGTAGATGTCCTCGGCTATCTCTTCCGGGATCCCGCCCGCCGCCATCCCGTCCAGCAGCCGCGCGCGCAGTTCCTCGATCCGCTCCGGGGCGCGCTTGGAGCTCATCGCCTGCCGCAGCCGGTCCGCCTCGGTGGGCGTGAACGAGGCGCAGTCGATCGCGATCTGCATCATCTGCTCCTGGAACAGCGGCACCCCGAGGGTCTTGCCGAGGGCGGCGCTCATCGAGGGGTGCGGCACATCCGACCGCTCGTCACCGCGGCGGCGGCGCATGTACGGATGCACCGAGCCGCCCTGGATCGGGCCCGGCCTGATCAGCGCGACCTCGACGACCAGGTCGTAGAACTTCCTCGGCCGCAGCCGCGGCAGGGTCGCCATCTGCGCCCGGGACTCGACCTGGAACACGCCGACGGTGTCCGCCTCGCACAGCATGTCGTAGACGCGGGGGTCCTCCTGCGGGATCGAGTGCAGGCTCCAGCGCTCGCCGTGGTGCGCCTCGACCAGTTCGAGGCAGTCCCGCAGCGCCGTGAGCATGCCCAGGCCGAGCAGGTCGAACTTCACCAGCCCGGCGTAGGCGCAGTCGTCCTTGTCCCACTACAGCACGGTGCGGCCCGGCATCCGCGCCCACTCCACCGGGCACACCTCCCCGGCCGGCCGGTCGCAGATCACCATCCCACCTGAGTGAATGCCCAGGTGGCGGGGCAGGCGCTGCATCTGGGCGGCGAGCCCGGTCACGTCCGCGGGAACGCCGGCGTCGGGCGGGATCGGCTGGCCGGGGCCGTACTGGCGCGGGCCGGCCTGGCGGGCCCAGGCGTCCTGCTGCCCGGGCTCGTAGCCGAGCGCCCGACCCGCGTCCCGCAGCGCCATCCGCGGCCGGTAGGAGATCACGTTGGCGACCTGGGCGGCGTTCTCCCTGCCGTACCGGTCATAGACGTACTGGATGGCCTCCTCCCGGCGCTGGTGCTCGATGTCCAGGTCGATGTCGGGCGGGCCGTCCCTGCCTGCCGACAGGAAGCGCTCGAAGAGCAGGCCGTGCCGGACCGGATCCACGTTGGTGATCCCGAGCGCGTAGCAGACGGCCGAGTTGGCCGCCGACCCGCGGCCCTGGCACAGGATGCCGTTGCGCTCGCAGAACTGCACGATGTCGTGCACGATCAGGAAGTAGCCGGGGAACCCGAGGCTCACGATGACCTCGAGCTCGCGCTCGATCTGGGCGTAGGCTCCCTCGATGCGCTCGGCGCGGCGCGGGCCGTAGCGCTCCGGCGCCCTGTCCCGCACCAGCCGGCAGAGCCAGGTCGCCTCGGTGTAGTTCGGCGGGACGGGGAAGTCGGGCAGCTTCGGCGCGATCACGTGGAAGCCGAACGCGCAGTCCGCCGCGAGCCGGGCGGTCTGCCGCCGGACACCGGGGTACCTGCGCAGCCGGCGGGCCATCTCCGCGCCGGACCGCAGGTACGCACCGCCGGAGGCGGCCAGCCAGCCATCCATCTCGTCCAGGCTGCGGCGGGCCCTGACCGCGGCGAGCGCCTGGGCGAGTTTCGCGTCCCCGGGGGTCGCGTAGTGCACGTTGCCAGTGGCGATCACGGCGGTTCCCGTGCCCGTGGCCAGCTCGTACAGGGCGTCGTTGCGCTCGTCGTCTTCCGGCTGGTCGTGGCAGGTCAGCTCCACGGCGACGTTCTCGCGGCCGAACATGTCGGCCAGCCGGCGGAGCTGCCCGGCGGCGGCCTCGGGGCCGCCCGCGGCGAGCGCCGCCGGGACGGCCCCCTTGCGGCAGCCGGTGAGGACCACCCAGTGGCCGCCGTGCGCCTGCGCCAGGCCGGCTTCGTCATAGCTGGGCCTGCCCTTCTCCCCGCCGCGGAGCTGCGCGGCGCTGATCACCCGGCACAGCCGCCGGTATCCCTCGGGGTCACGGGCCAGCACCAGCAGGTGCCTGCCCGCCGGGTCAGGGATGCCGCCCTGGCCGCCGGGCAGGTCCAGGCTGAGCTCCGCGCCGAACACCGTGCCGAGCGGGATGCCCGCCTGCTCCTTCAGCCTGGCAGCCGCCTGGGCGAACTGGGGCACCCCGTACATGCCGTCGTGATCGGTGATGGCCAGCGCGTCCAGGCCGAGCGCTGCCGCCTCGGCGACCAGGTCCTCGGGGCTCGACGCCCCGTCGAGGAAGCTGTAAGACGAGTGGCAGTGCAGCTCGGCCCAGGCCGGCCCGGCCCGGCGGGCGCGTGCCGCGCCGGGCGCCTCTTCCGGCGCCTTCCCGTGGCTTCCCGTGGCATCCGGCCCGCTGGCGGCGGCGCCCTGGGCACCCTCGCCCCGCCAGGACAGGAGCTTCTCGAACTCCCGCCACGGGAGCGGCGGATTCCCCCACCTCATGACCTGCGTGCTCCTCCTGCGGCGGTAAGTCGTAGCCGGCCTCGATCAGCCACCGGCCGTCCTGCACCACGGCCAGCCAGGCGCTGCCGTCCCCGGTGACGAGCTGGAACCTGGCCTGCCTGCGCGAGCTCTCCGGACGCCACCACCGCTCGGTGACCGGCCAGGGCCCGGCCCAGGAAGTGATCTCAAGCCACGGCTCACCGCGGGCCGACAGCCGGGCCGGGGGCGCGGAAACCAGGGCCCGCCCGGTGACGGTCACCGGGGCACCCGACGCGTCGGTGACCGTGGCGGGCAGCGGGACCGGGTAGACCGTGGCCGGGGCGGGCGCGGGGAGCCGGCCGGGCCAGGGCCGGCCCGCGGGAAGCAGCGGGCCGGCCGCGTCGCCGAACGGCACCATCGTCACCTGCTCGGCC
>JASHPR010000058.1 GCA_030038015.1 Streptosporangiaceae bacterium | reverse complement strand
GATTGCGGTGATGCCACCGACGGTGAACGCATAGCCCACGTGATGCGGAGACGCCGAGAACCCAAGAACCCAGATCACGACGGCCACGCAGGGCGGGAGAGCCACGAGCCCGACGATCAGAGGAATCCGCGCCGCGCGCTCGGCCCTTGCCCGCCTGGACGCCAGCTCCTGGGTGTCCATGAGCGCACGTTACTTACCAGATCGGCATGCCGCTGCCGGCGCACGCCGACTGTACATCCACCGTCAACCCAGATGTCTTCGGCGGCATCGGCAGTGTCCTTTCACACCTGTGGTGGCGCTGCTGGCCGCAGCCGGGCCATTCCTCATCCCAGTCGGCTGCGGCACGGTCAGCCCGACCCGGCAGATGCGGCACGCGACGGCGCAGCACGCCGCCTAAGCTGCCAGGCCAGCGACCACGGCGCGTGTAACCGCCGTTCTGCATGTTCCGGGAGCAGCGCGAACTGTGTCAGGAGCGCTGGCCCGCGGCGGCTGGACTGGGCGGTCACCAGGCGGCCGCTCCCACCGAGCTGGCTGGCTGCAGCGGGTGGAAGTGGCCCTGGCGTACCCAGCCGAACTTGTTACCGGCGGCCAGGAGCCAGTAGGTGCCTGAACTGTCTGTCCACGCCGGCCCCTCCCAGATGCCGGCGGAGGTCTTCGGGGTCTTCGCGCGGAACAAGACCGCGGTGACCCGCGCGGCCGGCAAGGAGAGGTGCTCGAGCACGAACGTGCCCGGCGCGTTCGCTGCGCCGAACGCCTCGGCCAGCAGGGCCTTCCCGTCCGGGTTGATCCACGCGCTGTAGACACAAGAACCGGGCCAGCAGCGGGTACTCTGGTGCCACACCAAGCGGCTGTGGGCCTGGAGCGTCCCGCTGCCGCTGTCCACGTTCACCAGCACGACCGCCTCGTCCGCGAAACCCGCCTGTGACGGCATCCACTGGTAGGCGAACGACAGCGACCTGCCGTCCGCGGTCCACGCCGGCACGCCGCCTTGCGCGACATCGGCGGGGGTGGGGGTGGTCACTGCATTGGTCCAGGTGCTGACCGCGCCCGAGGCCAGGTCCATCACGTGCAGCAGCCACGCTGGGCCGGGATTGGCGGGCGTTATGCAGACCGTCGTGTAGGCCAGCCGCGTCCCGCCGGGAGAGGCGGCCAGCGGCCCGATCATGCCCGATGCGTGCACGCCCACCTGGTGCAGGCCGGCGGGCAGGCCGCTGCCGGTGACGCCGAACTCCAGGAACCGGTCGGCTGGGCACAGCCCTTGGCTGCTTTCCGCCACGAAGAACGTGCGGTCGCTGGCTGCCGCGGAGATTCCCTCGATGCGCCACCGGGATGGCGCGCGCAGCATGCCGGTGACCGCACCGTCGCTGCTCTTGTGCACCTCGACCTGTGGCGCGGCGGCGTGCAGTGCACCGTCATTGATCGTCACGTAGAACGCGGGGATGCCGGTCGCGCCGGCGGCCGGCGTGACCGTTGTTACCACCACGGCCGTGACCGCCGCCGCCACGACAGCCGCCGTGCTGAGCAGCAACCACTGGCGCGGGCGGCCCGGGAAGCGCAAGGTCCGCATGCCTGTAAGACCGCGCGGGCACGGGTTTGGTTATTGCGGGTGCCCGCTCCAAGAATGGACGATATGCACCGAGCCGCACTGGGCGATCCTCACGGCCCTCAGCAGCTCATACTCGGCGATCCGGCGCAGCTACAGTAGCGACAGTTTCTTCGTGACGCCTCGTAGTTAGCACTGGTAATTGCAGGACCATCCGTATCCGCTGGTGAGTGCGCCGTCCTGAGGGAAGGGCATTGTCGTGGGGCGTGTCGGCTTCCTGGAGCGGATCGGCTGCGGGAAGCCTGCATCGGCCAGGTTCTGCTTGTGAAGATCGCCGCGCGGCTGATTGCCACAGGACGTCGGCGCTCATCCGGTCGCCGGCCCGGGCCGAGCGGAACAGTAGGGTGGCTCCGAGGTCGCGGGAGGGGCCAGGGATGCTGCTGAACGGCGTAAACCACATCGCGTGGATTTCCAAGGACGCCGATCGGCTGGGCCGATTCTGCGAGCAGGTGTTCGACGCCGTGATCGGGCCGACGCGCCCGCACGCGCCCGGTGAGACGATGACTGTCATCGACATCGGCCCTGCCACGCAGCTCAATGTCCTTGTGATCGACGGTAACACCGAGGCCGACCGTCAGGCACCGATGTGGGGCCGGGGACGCATCGATCACGTCGGGCTTGCCGCCGCCTCCGCAGCGGCCTTCGAGATCATCCGGAGCCGGCTGGTGGAGGCCGGAGCGAGCGACGGCAGGGTCAATGACTTCGGTGGGGCGCTCAGCATCTTCTTCCGCGATCCAGACGGGCTCGAGGGCGAGGTGCTGATCAGGAAGCCGTGACCGCCCAATGCCGGAGGGCGGCCCGGGCCATAGTGAAGGCGGCACCAGGTTCGTCTGGGGTGGAAAGGCTTGTTCCCACACATCGATCAACTCGGCTAGCCGCTATACGCGCCCGGTCCGGGCCGGTCAGTCCAGGCGCCTGGCGGGGGCGGCAGGACGCCGCGAGTGCCGGCGGGTCGCGGCGCGGACCAACGGCCCGGCGCCGATCACCAGCCAGATCAGGTTGACCGCAGCTGACGGCCAGGCATGAGCCGCGGAGGTACACACGGCCAGGCCGGCCGAGCCCAGGAAGTTCAGGCTCAGGTAGACGCGGCCGTCGGCGGCGATTCGGTGCCCGAGCAGCAGTAGGTATGCCAGCAGCAGGCTGGTCGCGCCGGACCACCCAATCGTGGCGGTCGCCCAGGTCATGCCGATGTGAGTCACAGTTCATCCTCGCCGATCAGTGATGTTAAGTGAATTGCAATCTCATTCACTTTGATTGAAGCTGAACTTATGTCTCTTGATCCCCGCAGGCTGATGGTGCTGCGTGCCGTCGACCGGCATGGCGGGGTCGTTGGGGCGGCCGATGTGCTGCGGGTATCGCCATCGGCGATCTCGCAGCAGCTCGGCGCGCTTGAGCGAGATACCGGCGTCGCGCTCATCGATCGCTCCCGGCGCGGTGGCCAGCGGCCCATCGAGCTCACCGCGGCCGGGCGCCGCCTGGCTGGTCATGCCGCCCAGCTCGGGCAGGTGCTGGACGACGCCGAGGCAGACATGGCGGCGTTCGCCGGCGCCGCGGTGGGCCCAGTGACCGTGGCGGTTTTCTTCTCGATCCTCAGCGGGTACGTCGGTCCCGCTCTCACCCAGCTGGCGCAGACTCATCCCGGCATCACGGTCCGGGTCGTCGAGCTGGACGAGCCTGAAGCGCTTCCGGAACTGCACGCCGGGAAGGTCGACCTGGTCTTCGTCGAGGACGACGCGCAGCACCGGCGGCGACCGCCGGCCAGCCTGCGCTACGAGGCGCTGCTGGACGACGCGTTCCGGCTGGCCGTCCCGGTGGACTGGCCGGACGTCGCGGATCTCGCTGACATCGCTGGCCGGCCGTGGGTCGACGGGCCGCCCGGCTCGGCTGTCGGGCAGGCGCTGACGCGGCTGCGCCGGACGACCGGCATGGAGTTCCCGGCCGCACACTCGTGCACCGAGTTCACCACCGCCCTGGCGGTGGTCGCCGCGGGCCTGGCCGGCGCGTTCGTGCCCGAGCTGGCGCTCGCCGTGACCTCACCGCAGTCCGGCGTGCGGATCATCACGCCGCCCGGCATCGGCTCCCGCCGGCTCGGGGTGCTCTACCGG
>JASHPR010000651.1 GCA_030038015.1 Streptosporangiaceae bacterium | reverse complement strand
GTGGTCAGCAGGTTGCCGGCGTCGTCGTAGACCGCCTCCTCATAGAGCGCCTGGGCGATGCCCTGCGCGATGCCGCCGTGCACCTGGCCCTCGACGATCAGCGGGTTGACCACCTTGCCGACGTCGTCGACCGCGACGTAAGAGCGGATCGTGACCATGCCGGTCTCGGTGTCCACCTCGGTCGCGCACAGGTGGGTGCCGTGCGGGAACGAGAAGTTGTCCGGGTCATAGGTGTGGTCGGAGTCCAGCGACGGCTCGACGCCGTCCGGCAGGTTGTGCGCGGCGAAGGCGGCCAGCGCGATCTCGCCGATCGTGACGCTCTTCTCCGGGTCGCCGCGAACCGAGAACCGCCCCGGCGTCCACTCCAGGTCGTCGGCCGAGGCCTCGATCATGCCCGCGGCGATCACCCTGGCCTTCTCCACGACCTTGTCGCAGGCGCCCACCAGGGCCATGCCGCCAACGGCCAGCGAGCGCGAGCCGTAGGTGTCCATGCCCTTGGGCGCGATCTGGGTGTCCCCGTGCAGCACCCGGATGTCCTCGAACGGCACCCCGAGCTGGTCGGCCACGATCTGGCTCCAGGCGGTCTCGTGTCCCTGCCCGTGCGCGCTGGACCCGGTGACGACCTCGACCTTGCCGGTTGGGAGCATCCGGATCGAGGCGCTCTCCCAGCCGCCGGCGCCGTAGGACAGCGAGCCGAGCACCCGGGACGGCGCGAGCCCGCACATCTCGGTGAACGTCGAGATGCCGATGCCGAGACGGACCGGGTCGTTCCTGGCGTTGCGTTCGGCCTGCTCCCGGCGCAGCTCGTCGTACCGGAACAGCTCCTTGGCCTTGGCGGTGGCGGCCTCGTAGTTACCGGAGTCGTAGGTGAGGCCGGCGATCGTGGTGTACGGGAACTCCTCGTGCTTGATCCAGTTCCGTTCGCGCAGCTGGAGCGGGTCCATGCCGAGTTCGACCGCCAGCTCGTCCATGATCCGCTCGATCGCGAACGTGGCCTCGGGCCGGCCGGCCCCCCGGTAGGCGTCCGTCGGCATCTTCGTGGTGAAAACCCCGGTGCACCTGAACGCGTAAGCCTCCATCTTGTAGATCGCGTTGTACATGAACGCGCCGAGCAGCGGCACGCCGGGCGTGACCAGCATCAGGTAGGCGCCCATGTCGGCCAGCAGGTCGACGTCCAGGCCGCGGATCCGGCCGTCGGCGTCGGCGGCGATCCTGATCCGCTGCCACTGATCCCGGCCGTGGTGCACGGTCATGTTGCCCTCGCTGCGGGACTCGGTCCACTTGACCGGCCGGCCCAGCTTGCGGGTGACGAGCACCGCGAGCACCTCCTCGGCGGTGACCTGCAGCTTCGAGCCGAAGCCGCCGCCCACGTCGGGCGCGATCACCCGGATGTGCTGTTCGGCGATGCCGGTGACCAGGGCCAGCATCACCCGCAGCACGTGCGGGATCTGGGTGGCCGACCACAAGGTAACCTCGTCGCCGGTGCTGGCGGCGACCACGGCGCGCGGCTCCATCGCGCACGGGATCAGCCGTTGCTGCCGGTAGATGCGCTCCAGCACCACCGGGGCGCCCGAGAAGGCGGCATCGATGTCCCCGTTGCCGAACGTCCACGTGAAGCTCTTGTTGCCGGCCTCGTGTACCTTCGGCGAGCCATCCTCGAGCGCCGTCCTGATGTCCAGCACCGGCGGCAGCGGCTCGTAGTCGACCTCGATCGCGGCCAGCGCGTCGGCGGCCTCGTACCTGTTGCGGGCGATCACGACGGCCACGGCCTCGCCCACGTACCGGACCTCGTCGACCGCCATGGGCGGGTGGGCCGGGATCACGATGTCGGGGGTGACCGGCCAGGCGCACGGCAGGCTGCCCTGCTCGTCGGCGAAGTCGGCACCGGAGAAAGCGGCGATCACGCCCGGCTCGCTGCGGGCCGGGCCGACGTCCACCCTGGTGATCTTGGCGTGTGCGTACGGGCTGCGCAGGAATGCCATATGCAGCAGGCCGGGAAGCACGATGTTGTCGGTCCAGTTGGTCTGGCCGGTGACCAGCCTGGCGTCCTCCTTGCGCAGGCGGGCCCGGCCAAGCTCGGCGGGGTGGGCCACGGTCGGCGCGGTCATGACGTCGCTCCTGCCTCGGCCGCGCGCTGCACGGCGCGCACGATGTTCTCGTAGCCGGTGCAGCGGCAGAGGTTGCCCTCCAGGCCCTCGCGGATCTCCTGCTCGCTCGGGTGCGGGTTGTCGCGGAGCAGGTCGGCGGCCGCCATGATCATTCCTGGCGTGCAGTAGCCGCACTGCAGCGCGTGCGTCTCGTGGAAGGCGCGCTGCAGCGGATGCCACCCCCCGTTCGCGAGGCCCTCGATCGTGGTGATGTCGGCCCCGTCCGCCTGGACGGCGAGCACGGCACAGCTCTTGACCGACGCGCCGTCCATCAGCACGGTGCACGCACCGCAGTTGGAGGTATCGCATCCGATCGGCGTTCCGGTCTTGCCGACGACCTCCCTGAGGTAGTGGACAAGCAGCATTCGTGGTTCGACGTCGTCGACATACCTGGTGCCGTCGACGGTGACGGTTATGTTCATACGCGGGCTCCTTGGAGACAGCAGTTGCGCCTGATGCCAACCTAGGGCGGCCGACCCCGATGCACCAGCCCTCGCGCATCAGCCGCACCGGGTAATCAGGACAATGCCCACCCAGAATCCAGGTCGGCGGGCGTTAACCAGCCATCCACCAACGTGTCGGATATGGGCTGGCACGCAGTTAAGTAATGGCGATAACGTTCGGCGTCATGAGGGTGAGGGGGAGGGCTGCCGGCCGTAACCGGGCCGGGCAGGCGGTGCGGACGGCACCGGTCAGATTCACCGCCCTGATCGGGCTGGGCGCGCTGGCCGGCGGCGTGACCGCCGCGTTGGCCGGCTCCGGCGCGGCCCAGGCTGGCGAATCAGTGGGCTGCGGGCTTCCGCCGCCGGCGGTCGTCCTGGCCAGCGCGTTCTCCAGGACTGCGGCCACGCCGACCCCCACCGCGACGCCTACTCCGACCCCGGACCCGGATCCCACCCCGACGCCGACCCCCACCGCCACGCCGACCCCCACCGCCACGCCCACCCCCACCGCCACGCCCACCCCCACCGCCACGCC
>JASHPR010000650.1 GCA_030038015.1 Streptosporangiaceae bacterium | reverse complement strand
TCCTCGATCGTGCCAGCATCGGCTTTAGCGAGGTCAGCGACAACCATCATGTGCCTGGTGAACCGGCTCGGGACACTGAAGATTTCAGGAAAGTGGCGCAACATCAGGTCGCGAGTGTCGAAATCAGCCCGGATCACCAAATGCTCGTCGTCAAGCTGGCGCGCGACCAGCCGACCGTGGTACCGCCGCTCGGCCAGCCCTCCTGACGCAGTACGGCGCACGCCAGCCAATGCCTCGGCGGAGCGGGCAACGTCATCGATCTCCACTAGCGCTAGCTTCCCTGAGCACGATCTCCGGGTAAGCATTGTATGCGCTGTCCGAAGACCAATCCCTCATGCATTTTTGTCAAGCCGATTAATGGCGCAGGCTTGTTCTGCGCGCAAGAAGGATCAAGATCGAGCAGCGATCTTGCTGACGCGGATGCCAATGACAGGTTCGGACAAGCGCGGATCAATGTGGAACCGCGCACCGGCCATGTGGGCCACGAGCACGGATGGACAACCATGAACGACTTGCCGAAGACTACGGATCAGAAGGCTGGGAGTTCGAATCCCTCCGAGCACGCCGGGTCACAAGTCCTTCCTTTTCTCGGCATGGCCGCGGGCAGCAGGTTGAGAGCCGCCCTGGGAGCCATGAGCGGACGTCGAGGCAGCCCCGGGTTCGGGTGTGTGCTCCCCTCCGGGCATGGTGCCCTGGCCGCGAATGTCCTTGCCGATCCCCACGATCAGGCTCCAGGCCGCCGCGACCTCCAGAGCGATGCCGAGCAGCACCGCGAACGCCAGCAGGTACAGCCCGCCGCCCTGCCCGGCCAGCAGGCTGATCCCCGCCCCGACGCTGAGCAGCCAGGTTGCCACCATCCCCAGCCACCGGGCGACCAGGTCGGGGGAGAATGCGGGGATCTCCCACCGAGCCGCCCGGACAAGAGACCAGAGGGTGTAAGTTGCGCAACCCGCTGACCAGACGGTGATCTCAGCTGCCAGGACGGCACGCGGCTGCCCCGGCATGACGACAAACGCTGAACCGATGGCGATCACGATCAGCCAAAGAAGCAGGTACCGCGCCCGCGTCCGGAACACCCGGCTCAGCTGCAGGTCCTGCACGCGCAGCGAGAAGGCGATGAAGAACAGCCCGGTCAGCGTGGCCGCGGCGGTGCCGGTTAGTGTGAAAAACGTGCCCCACGAGCCCGGGGTGTATGCCCGCGAAAGGGCTACGGTCGTCAAGTTCATCCGCCACCCCTGTGAAGCGGTTGACGCGGTGCCGTGCCTGCCGTTATAGCCTTCCCGCTAGGTCGGCGTATAGCTCACCAGGCTGTCACCTGCCTGATCTTGCTAACGCCGATGCTAACGACAGGCTACGAGCGCGGATGCCGCTGGAATCGCTAACGGCCTGTGTACCCGCGTGGGCAGGTCAGACGCACACCGCGTCCCCGCCGCCGACCGCAACCGGTCCCGCCGTAACGTACCCCCGATGCCGTGCGGGGCGAGCTGGTGGACCGTCAGGCATCACGCCAGCTGCGCCGGGCGCCCGGCGAAAGGTGCCGGGGCACCGGGCCGAACGCCGCGCAGTGCCCGGGGTTGGCCCTCCAGCGGCAACGGTGCTTCGATCCCGCTACGCGGGACGCGCCTGCGGCGCGCCGTTACCCCGGAGCCGCTGCCGGCCCAGCGGGCCTGACGGCGAGGGCCAGGCCAGAGGCCAAGCCCGAAACGCGAGCGGCGAACCTCTGCACGTTGGCGCCTCACCTACCAGGAGGAGGAAAGAACTCGCAGAACCGTTAGGTCACTTGACAGGTCACTTGACAGCTAGGTGAGCGCGTCAGCTCGTCGCAGCGCTGTTGAGCACATCTGATTCGATTTTCCGGAACTGGCCGGGACTGGTGTCGCGTTCTCCTGAAAGTGCTCTGATTACCATCAGGTGGGTAACGGTAATGAGCGCACCGCTGTGCCGCATGCGGCCCAGCGCTCGGCGCAAGGCTGCGGAGGCACGCGCCCGGACCGCCGACAAGGGCTCCCAGGAGCACCGTTGGCCGACTGGCCATTCGCCACCGCATGCGTCGAAGTCGGCGAAGAGTTTTATTACCTCGGCCATCGTAAGCCACCGGAAGTTCTCGTCCGGGATCCAGTCGTGCAACTCGAAGTCGACCTGGATGGGCAGGCTCAGAGCACATGACACGATGCTCGCCGTTTGCATGGCGCGCGTGAACGGCGACGTCACGAGCGCCGTTGCGCCGAGGCCGGCTAGCTGGGCAGCCGCCGTAGTCGCTTCCTCGATCCCCTGGGCGGTCAGCGGTGCCAAGTCTGCCATCGGGCCCGGCCAGCGCCGGTCCTCGAACTGCTCCATATTGGCCGTACCGTGCCGCAGCAGATAAATCTCCGTCATGCTGACCAGTTCTACTCGATCTCAGCTGCGCAGGTATCGACGCTGGCTGATCTTTACGCAGCGTCTCCGAGCTCATCCCCAGCCGCCGGGCGACCGCGGTGTCGCCGCGTCCTCCGACGGGTAATCGCCCGCACGCTCGCGCACGAGGCGGATCGCCTTGGCCTTCGTGTCCAGGTCGTACCTGACTGGCATGAACCTGCCATCCTTGCCATGCAGGAAGTGTGCACGGAACCCGGAACGGTTCACGTCCACGGACGGAGGGCGGCGCGGTAACACGCGCGGCTCTCCGTCAGCTGACTAGTCCGCCCGGGGGTGAGCCCCCGGGGCGCAGCTACCCGGTGCACTGCTGGGTGGCGTAGACCAGGCCGACAGCCAGCGGGCCGTTGATCGCCGACAGCAGCGGGCCGAGCGAACGGCGCGTCGGCGGAGTTCCGCTGTGCGTCGGCGTAGTTCCGGACGGGATTGGCAGGCCCGTGCCGGGTTCGTCGAAGATGGCTACGCCAATGCCGATAGGCAGTGCTGACGGGTCGATGGCGAGGTAGTCGCTGTAGAGCTGAGCGACGGTCCTCAGCGTGCTCCGGTTCGTCGTCGCGTACGGCTGGCAGGACGCGCTCAACATAGGGCCGGAGAAGCTCACGGTGACGGGCAGCCCATCAGCGCGCAGCGTGGCTTGCAGCCCGGCCGGGTCTTTGAGCTGGTTGATGGTGACGTCGATGTCGCCGTTGGGCTGCTTGGCCACCGTCCAGGCGGCCAGCCGGACGCTGGCCGGATGGCTGCCCGGATGGCTGGAGGGCAGCAGCCCTGGATGGGCAGAGGGCAGCAGCGTGGTCACGGCCACGGCGGTCCCGGCCGCCGCGGTGAGGGCTCCGGCCACGCCGGGAATCCGCCGCCGGGCACGCACTGCGCGGCCGCGGCTGATGATCTGGGCGACCGGGGTGGCCGAGTGAACATCGGCGACCGACTCGCGCACCGCGGTGCGCAGTTCGTTGTCGTTCATGATCGGTTCTCCTGCTCCAGTTCGGGCTGAAGGTCGTGGCGCAGCGCGGCCATCGCGCGGCCCAGGTGGGCCATGACGGTGCCGGGCGCGATAGCGAGCACTTCCGCGGTGCGGGCGGTGTCCAGGTCGAGGATCAGCCGCAGCGCGACCACCTGCCGCTGCCGGGCGGGCAGCCGCATCAGCGCTGCCATGATCCGCGGGTCGACCAGGCTGGCGGATGCCCCGCTGGCTGCGGGCAGGTCCGTGACCCTGGCCGGGTCGGGTACGGGTATCTCCCGGCGGCGGCGCCGCCACCGGGAGATACCCGCGTTCAGCGCGGTGCGGACCACCCGGGCTTTCGGCGCAGGATGCCTGCTCACGGTGCGCCAGGACGCCCAGGCGCGGGCGAACGCCTCGTCCGCCAGTTCCCGTGCCTCGTCCTGGTCACCGATGCTGACCAGGACAGCCCGCAGGCACTCATCGGCGGCGCTGCGGTAGAACTCCGCGAAGTCCGGCTGCTGGGTCCCCACACCCATCCAACGCACCACCGGGACATTCCCATCAGCTGCGACCGGCAGATCAAGACACTGATCTAACTGATCTCGCTGACGGATCTGAGCAGGACACCGGGCCAAGAAGCTGCGTCCACGATCTTTGCAAGCAGGGGTCCACAGGACTAGCTGGTCACTCTGACAAGGAACAGCCACGCGTTGACCACGCCGCCGAGCAGGCTCGTCACGGCGGCGGGGATCAGCCAGTACAAGCCGCCGCCGGCCTTCAGCAGGAAGGTGAGCCCGGCAACGCCTACGAGCACCGCGGTGATCGTGTTGGGCGAGAACCTTTCGATGTAGCGAGCCACACCCCGATCGGGGCTATGACCGGCTCGCCGGCCCAGGATGAACAGGGCCACGCCCGAGCCCACGGCCACTGCCAGCAGCTCTGACCCCAGGGCCGCTGGTGGCTGGGGAGCCACCAGCAAGACCGCGGTGAGCACGGAGGTCAGGAACAGCACCAGAGTTTGAGCCGCGCGGGAGCGAAGGCTGAGCGATGCGGCCAGCACGTCACTCTTGACCGAGACCGCAACGAACAGCAGGCCGGTCAGCGCACCGGCAACAGCGGCGAGGGCCTCACCGAAGCTGAGCCACATCGCCGTCGTGTACCCCACCAGACGGCCTCCCAGGTCTCCGGCCGGACAGACGAGCTGATTCAATCAGTGCTGTCAGCGGACGTGGGAGCCGTGTCCGGCTGCGCTGGGCCGTTTCCCTCCGAGCGCGCCACCGGGCGATCCAGGACGGGCTGCCGCCGGCTCGGTAACCTGAAGATCGTGGCACGTCACGGGCGCAGCGTTACCCCGCAGAGCGAGGACTTCTCGGCCTGGTACAACGACGTAGTCTTCCGCGCCGAACTGGTGGACCGGGGACCGGTTCGCGGCAGCATGGTGATCAGGCCGTACGGCTACCGAATCTGGGAGTTGCTGCAGGCGGACCTGGACGGGCGGATCAAGGCCACCGGGCACCAGAACGCATACTTCCCGCTGCTCATCCCGCAGAGCTACATGCAGCGCGAGGCCGAGCACATCGAGGGGTTCGCGCCCGAGCTGTTCACCGTCACCCACGCGGGCGGCAAGGAACTGGAGGAGCCGCTGGTCATCCGGCCGACGTCGGAAACGATCATCGGGGAGATGATGGCCAAGTGGATCAGCTCGCACCGTGACCTGCCGCTGCTGCTCAACCAGTGGGCCAACGTGCTCCGGTGGGAGATGCGGCCTCGGATGTTTCTGCGCACCAGCGAGTTCCTGTGGCAGGAAGGTCACACCGCGCACGCCACCGCGGCGGACGCGTCCGCCGAGACCATGCTGGCGCTGGGCTTTTACCAGGACCTGGCCGTCGGGACCGCCGCTCTGGCCACCGTGCCAGGCGAGAAGACCCCGGGAGAGCGGTTCGCCGGGGCCCAGCGCACGTTCTCTATCGAGGGCATGATGCGGGACGGGCGCGCCCTGCAGGCGGGCACCTCGCACTTCATGGGGACGAACTTCGCGGCGGCATTCGGGATCACCTATACCAGCGAGAGCGGCGGAGCCGAGCTGTGCTACACCACCTCCTGGGGAATGAGCACCAGGATGATCGGCGGCCTGATCATGACCCACGGTGACGACAAGGGCCTCGTGCTGCCGCCGGCACTGGCTCCCTACCAGGTCGTGATCGTCCCGATCGGGCGCGGGGAGCAGGCCGGGACAACGTTGTCGGCGGCTGCCGGGCTGGCCGCTACGCTGCAGCGCGCGGGCATCCGAACGCACGTGGACGACCGGCCGCAGTTGTCGCCTGGCTTCAAGTTCAACGACTGGGAGATGCGCGGCGTGCCGATCCGGCTGGAGCTTGGCCCGCGGGACCTGGCCGCCGGTACCGCGCTGATGTCCCGCCGCCTGAGTTACCGGCAACCGGACGCCGCCAAGGAGGCCATCCCGCTCGATGCGGCGCCAGACCTGCTGGCTGCAGAGCTTGCCGCGTTCCAGGCGATGCTGGCGCGGCGGGCCGCCGACTTCCGCGACGACCACACAGCCACCGTCAATTCCTGGCCCGAGTTCGCCGCCGCCGTGGCGGTCGGCTGGGCGCTGGCGCTGGACTGTGGCGAGCAGGCTTGCGAGGACGAGATCAAGGCAGAAACCACCGCCACTCCCCGCTGCATCCCGCTGGAAGGTGAACCCGAGCAGGGCCCGTGCATCCGCTGCGGCAAGCCGTCCGCCTACGGCAAGCGGGTGATCTTCGCCCGGGCTTACTGAGCCTGCGCGCAAGGGCCTTCTTTGCGCCGGCGCGCTGCGGCTTGGAGCGGCGAGTGCCCTGATGACAGGCCGCGGTGCCGTTCAGCGACATCGCCTCGATCGGCGGCGCCATGCGCAGGCTGCGGCGGAGTGGGAGCTGAGACGGCGGGCTAGGCTGCTGGGCATGTTCGACGCCATCCGTGTCCGGTTCGCCCCGTCCCCCACGGGCATGCTTCATGTCGGCGGCGCCCGGTCCGCCCTGTTCAACTGGGCGCTGGCGCGGCAGTCGCATGGCAGGTTCGTGCTGCGCATCGAGGACACGGATGCCGAGCGCACACTGGCCCGTATCGGCGCCGCTGAGGCAAAGCTGGCGCGGACAGCGGTCCCCGCAAGGTGATGTGGCAGCGCCCAGTTCGTCATTCCGGCGGTCGGCCTGGTCGTCAGCGGTAACGATGGTGAGGCATCCCGAGGTCCGCGTGCTCGGTGCCCTCAGCAGACAGCAGCACTCATAATGAGCATTCTCCGGGCAGGCAAGAAGCCATAGCAGCAGGAAACGGAGCCAGTACTCAATGACATCTCAGAGCCCTGATCTAGCAAGCCTGCGTACAAGGTGGCGGGAGATAAGGCGGGAATGGGATTCCACGGCGATAGCCATCGATAATGACCTGCACACCCCGATGCCCTACATCAGCCCGGACACATATAAAGCGCTGTTCGACCTGATTGAGGAGATCGTAGCGATGCTGACACCATAGGGTGCCAGGGGCACGGGCGCGAAGGCCCGCGGCTGCCTGACCCGCCACCCGTGCCCGGCGGACGAGGCGGCCGGGTGAAGATTCTCAAGGTGGGCTGCAGGATGATCCCCGCGGCGGCCAGGGGCCAGGATGGGTGAGCCGGCCGATGCGGAGCGGCCGCAGGGCCTGCCCGGTCACGAGGTGGCCCGGTTCGCCGCGGACCTGATCAGGTTCGACACGACCAACCGGGGCGGCGGCGACGGGAACGAGCGTGACGCGGCCGAGTACGTGGCGGCGCAGCTCAGCGAGGCCGGCCTGGATCCGGTGCTGCTCGAGCCGGCGCCGGGCCGGGCCAACGTGGTTGCCCGGATCGGCGGCGCCGACCCGGCCGCCGCAGCGCTGCTGCTGCACGGCCACCTCGACGTGGTGCCCGCTGACCCGGCAGGCTGGTCGGTGCACCCGTTCAGCGGCGAGGTGCGCGACGGGGTGCTGTGGGGCCGCGGCGCCGTCGACATGAAGAACGCCGTGGCGGTGCTGCTGACCCTGGCCGGGGAGTGGGCGAGGAGCGGGCGCCGGCCGCGCCGGGACGTCGTGATGGCGTTCACCGCGGACGAGGAGGACACCGCGGCCTATGGCGCGCGCTGGCTGGTCGAGCAGCACCCGGGTTTGTTCGCCGGCTGCACGGAGGCGATCGGCGAGTCGGGTGGGTTCACCTTCCACGCCGCGCCCGGCCTGCGGCTGTACCCGGTGGCATCGGCGGAGCGCGGCACCGCCTGGCTGAAGCTCACCGCCCGCGGCACCGCCGGTCACGGCTCCAAGCCGAGCAAAGACAACGCGGTGATCCGGCTCGCTGAGGCCGTCGTCCGGATCGGCCAGCACCAGTGGCCGGTCCGGCTGATCCCGGCGGTGCGCGCCGCGGTCGATGCCATCGGCGGGGCGGTCGACGCGATCGGCGGGGCAGCCGCGGCCGCGGACGGGCCCGACGGCACGGATCTCGGCGAACGGCTGAGCCGGCTCGGCCCGGCGGCCGCGCTTGTCGCGGCGACCGTGCGCAACAGCGCGAACCCGACGATGCTGCTCGCCGGCGCGAAGGTAAACGTCATCCCCGGCGACGCGGTGGCGTACGTGGACGGGCGGGTGCTCCCGGGCTGCGAGGCCGAGTTCGCGGCGACGCTCGACGAGCTGACCGGGCCAGAGGTGGCCTGGGAGTACGCCCATTGCGAGCCGCCGGTCACCGCGCCGCTGGACAGCCCGCTGGTCAGCGCGATGACCGCCGCCGTGCTCGCGGAGGATCCGGGCGCGACCGTGGTGCCGTACTGCATGAGCGGCGGCACCGACGCCAAGCAATTCGCCCGGCTCGGCATGGCCTGCTACGGGTTCACCCCGCTGGTGCTGCCGCCCGGTTACGACTACTACGCCATGTTCCACGGCGTGGACGAGCGCGTCCCGGTCTCGGCGCTGCAGGCCAGCTTGCGGATCATGGACCGGCTGCTCACCGAGAACGCCGAGGCCGGGCAGGGTCAGCGCGACCAGCGTGGCTGACGGGGTCGGACGGCCCGCGGCCGCCAGCCCGCCGGCGTCACTCGCTCCCTTTGGTCACGGCTGGCAGAGGCCAGACGTCCGGTTCGCTGCGGAATGCGGCGTGCTCATGCTGGCCGGGCGGCCATCAAGCCTCGTGCGGCCGCGCGCCGGAAGCGGCACGGGCCTGTGTCACGGCTTGCGGGCCATCGCGCCATAGCCCGACGCGGGCGCGGCAGGGTCACCCGGGGCCGGCCGCCACTGATGCAGCTGGACCACACCGGGCTCGACGATGTCCAGGCCGGCGAAGAACCTGGCCACCTCGTCCTTGCTGCGCCGCTGCATCGGCGAGGCCACCAGCTCGTTGTAGCGGCTGGCCGCCTGCGCGGCGCTCGGCGCCTCGACGTCGCTCGCCGGATGCGAGATCACCAGGTAGCTGCCTGAGGGGACGGCGCGCATGAGGCTGGCGACGATGCCCCAGGGGTCGTCGGCGTCGGGGATCAGGTGCAGCACCGCGATCAGCATGACCGCGACCGGCTGGGTGAAGTCCAGCGTCCCGGCGGCCTGGGCGAGGATCGACGCGGTGTCGCGCAGGTCCGCGTCGATGTAGGCGGTAACCCCCGACGCGCTGGTCAGCAGGGCCCGCGCGTGCGCCAGCACGATGGGGTCGTTGTCGACGTAGACGACCCGGGCGTCCGGCGTGACCGACTGGGCGACCTCGTGGGTGTTGTTCGCGCTGGGTATCCCGGTGCCGATGTCGAGAAACTGGCGGATGCCCGCCTCGCCCGCCAGATACCGCACGGACCTGGCCAGGAACGCGCGGTTGGCGCGCACGTTGAGCCTGATGGCCGGCCTCGCGCGGAGCACCTCCTCGGCGGCTTTCCTGTCGACGGCGAAGTTGTCCTTGCCGCCCAGCCAGTAGTCGTAGACCCGGGCAGGGTGCGCGACCGAGGTGTCGATATCCCTGAGCGCCACCGCCTCACTCTAGCCCGGGGCCGCGCTGCCGGCGACAGCCCCACGGGCCCGCACTGGGCCAGCGCGCCGATTGCGGGTCTGTGCGCTTCTGCCCGGGCTTCCCAATATTGTCCCCCTGTGATGCTGACGACGCTGACAACGCCATGGCCGCGGCTCGCGGCAGTGAGGTCCAGGTCCGCCAGGCCAACGACATCCGGCATGGCTGCGCTGTGCGCGATGGTCACGGCGGTGACCCTCGCCACAGGGTGCTCATCAGGCCACCCGTCATCAGCCCCGCCCGCCAAGACCGCCAGACATCACGTGACCGCGGCGGCCCAGCCGCCGGTGCAAGGCACGGTGGAGCACTGGGGGACGTTCTTCGGGGCCAGCAAGGGCGTGAACTACGACACCCAGGCCTCGCCGGTCCCGGTGACCCTGCCCGGCCCCGTCACCGGGATCGGGACGTCGAACTCGACCGAGTACGCGCTCCTCTCCAACGGCAGCCTCTACGCCTGGGGCCTCGGCACAGAGGGCGAATTCGGCGACGGCGGCACGAAGAACTCGTTCACCACGCCGGTGCGGGTGCGCTTCCCCGCCGGCGTGCGGATCGCATCCATACCCGCGGACGTCATGCCGTACGACACGGCCCTGGCCGTCGACACGACCGGGCACGTCTGGGGATGGGGGCAGAACGGCGGCGGTGAGCTCTGCCTGGGGAACACCAAGACATACCTGACGCCGGTCAGGCTGCCGTTCTCCCGCGTGACCACGCTGGCCGGGGCCAGCAACCACGCCCTGTACGATGCCGGGGGCGTCGTCTGGGCCTGCGGGCAGAACCTGGACGGCTCCCTGGGCGACGGCAGGATGCGCAGCAGCACCCGGCCGGTGCGAGTGACCGGCCTGAACGGGCCGCTCGTCACCCGCCTCGTGACAGCCTTCGCCAACTCGGGCGCCCTGCTGTCCAACGGCGAGTACTTCGACTGGGGTTACGACGCCAACGGCCAGCTCGGCGACGGGCTGGTGCACCAGTCGTCCGACGTCCCCGTCCGCGTGAACCTTCCCGGCCCGGTCGCGCAGGTCGCCCAGGGCGGGTCGATCTGGAACAACGGGCAGACGCTCGTGATCCTGACGGACGGCTCCCTCTTTTCGTGGGGCGCCGGCCACTCCTACCAGCTGGGCAACGGGGTGACCAGGGCGGAGCCGTCGCCGGTGCGCTTCTACCCCCCCGCCGGGGTGACCTACCAGAGCCTGGCCACCGGCTCGGCAACGTCATACGCGGTGTCCACGGCCGGCCAGGTGTACGCGTGGGGCGTCAGCTTCGCCGGCCAGGTGGGAAACGGGCAGATGGTCACGGCGAGCCAGCCGGTGCTGGTCGCCTCGGGTGCCACCGCGGTCTCCGCGACCGCCAACAACGTGCTGATCAACGTCCGCGGCGCCCCCTGAGCCCCGGCCGCGGCGGGCAGGGCAGGGTCATCCGGCCGGCGTGGCGGGCGCGGCGGTCAGGGTCTCACGCGGTGCGCTGCTGCCGCTCGAGCGCGGCCACCCGGAGCTCGAGCTGGTCGATCCGGTGCCGCAGGATCTCGATCTGCGCCTCATCGGCGAGCCGCCGCTCGGCGGTGCGGCGCAGCCGCGGCGACGCCTCGGCACGGGCGGCGACGACCGCGAGCGGCACCAGCCGCTGCGGCCCGTGCGGCCCGTCGACCAGCCGGGACGGGATCTGCCCGGTCCGGTACCAGCTCCGCAGCGCGGCTCGGGAGGCGCCGGTTTCCGCGGCCGCCCGTTCCAGCGTCGCCCAGTCCGACCCCTCCAGCTGGGCGGCCAGCTCCAGCTCGAGCTCCCAGTCGTCGAGCCGGTCCTCCCAGTCCATGATCACGCCCCCTCCCGGCCAGCCCCGGCCCGATGAATGTACCGGCAGTGGGGTTATAACCCCAGCATCGGTACATTCATCCCCGGCCGCTGTCGGCCCCGCCGAGCCAACGAGCCTGCATCCATATTAATAGCATGGTGTTGACATGGTGCGAAGGCGGCTCCACCCTGGTTGCCATGTTCGAGAGATTCACCAATCGCGCCCGGCACGCCGTCGTGCTCGCCCAGGAGGAAGCCCGGCGGCTGCACCACAACTACATCGGCACCGAGCACATCCTGCTCGGGCTGCTCGGCGAGCCCGAGGGCGTCGGCGCCCGCGCCCTCGAACGCTTCGGCATCACGCTCGAAGGGGCACGCGAGGACGTCACGGCCATCGTCGGCACCGGCACGGGCCAGGTCAGCGGGCACATCCCGTTCACCCCCCGGGCGAAGAAGACCCTTGAGCTCGCCCTCCGAGAGGCGCTCCAGCTGCACCACAACTACATCGGCACCGAGCACGTCCTGCTCGGCGTGATCAGGGAAGGCGAAGGCGTCGGCGCCCAGATGCTGCGGCAGCACGCCGACCTCCTGGCGATCCGCGCCGCCGTGCTCGACCTGCTGCCCACCGTGAAGTCCGAGGCCGCCCGGGGCCGCCGGATGTGGCTGCGGCGCCGCGGCGGCGCCGACCCGCTCGAGGCCGAGAACCCCGCCGAGCAGACCGAACTGCGCACCACGCCGGCCGCGGACACCAGCCTCAGCGAGGCGGCGAAGCTGGCCGGCGGGCAGCCGGTCGGCTCGCACCACCTGCTGCTGGCCGCGCTGGCCGACGCCAACAGCGCGGCCGCCAGGGCCCTCGCGGCGCTCGGCGTGGACCTGGACCAGGCCAAGGAGGCGCTTCGCGGCGCGGACGTCACCGGCACCAGCGACGAGCAGCCGGAGGAGGCCGGCCGGCGCCAGATGGTCATCCACGTGGCCGACGACAAGCTGACGATCGAGGCCAGCGACCCGGTGATCGTCGAGGCCGGGCGCGCCACGCTCAGGGCGGCCGGCGGCGGCGAGGCGAGCCCGCCGGGCGACATCCGCGGTGACCAGCCGGCCGCCGCCAGCCTCGCCACGGTCTGGCAGGCGCTGCACGACAGCCTCGGGGTGATCCAGCGGCGGGCCACGCTCCCCGCGGAGGCCCCGCCGCCGGACCGGCCGGCCCAG
>JASHPR010000649.1 GCA_030038015.1 Streptosporangiaceae bacterium | reverse complement strand
GCAGCCGGGCCAGCGTCTCATCGGTGGAAGCGTCATCGAAGGCCAGCAGCTCGTAGGAGTACCCGCTCACATCCATCGCGGCGCAGATCCGCTCTACCTCGTCCGCGACGTGGTCCTGCTCGTTGTAGCAGGGCAGGATGATCGAGACATAGACATCCCGCTCGGACGGCGAGGACGGATCGCTCACAGGTGCAGAGCCCACCCTTTCGCACCGGGCGCATGAGCGCGGTCGGGCAGGCCGGTCACGGCCCTGGCTCCGACATCCAGACGTTCACGACGAGCGGCCACGGGTACAGCGGAGGAGTGGTCAGGGTGTGCGCATCCCAGGTCGTCCTCAGCGCCATGATCTGCCGCATCGGGCCGCCGTAGCGGGCCAGCTCGGCCCGGTCGGCCGCGAGGAGCACCGGCCGCCGGCCGGCCTGCTCAATGCTCGTCAGGACCTGCTCGACCTTGGCGGGATGCGGGCGGTTGATTTCGGCCGTCGGGTTGCCGCACATGCCGCGGACAACTTCGGCGAGCTTGTCGGCGTCCCCTCCGTCGATGAAGACGACCGTGGCACCACGCGGGATCGCCGCGCACATGCCGTTGACCGCCCCGATCTCGCCCTGGTAGCTGGTCTTGAACGCCAGGCCGACCGCGGCGACCCTGACCCCGACCGGGCCGCCGGACCTGAGCTTGAGCCCGAACGAGGTGATCACGGCCGGCGCCACCAGGAGCGCCACGCAGCAGGCCCCGAGGCCGATCTCGAGCACGCGCCCGGCGCCCATCCGCCGCAGCCGCCCGATGAGCCAGGCCGTGGCCCAGACCGCCAGCAGGATGAAGCCGGGCAGGACGCTGGGCACCAGCCTGCGGCTGCCCCACGGCTGGTCGGGAGTGATCGCCGGCCGGTACAAGAACGTGACGATGGCCCACGCGAACGCGACGAGGGGCAGCGTCCACGAGGGCGCCTGTCCCCGCAGGCACCTGCGGGAAAGCAGCGCGGCGCCGATCGTGGCCAGCACCACGGCGGGCACGCCGATGTACCAGAACACCCAGTGCAGGCTGAGTTCCGCGTAGGTGCGCGTCGGGTCGACCGGCAGGTGATCGCCGCGCTGGAAGCCCGCCATAACGGCCTTGGTGGTCAGATCGGTCGCGGCGCGTACCGTCTGTACGTACGGGCGGATCGCAAAGCCCGCGATCACCACGAACGCCGCCGCGGCGGCGGCGTTGGGCAGCCAGTTTCCGCGCACCGCCGGCACGCCTCGGTTCCACCGCCAGGCCACCACCAGCATCGTCGCGATGATCACCAGCCCGGCCAGCAGCGCCAGCGGCTCGAGGGATGACTTGATGCTGGACAGGTACGGCCAGGACAGGAGGTCCCCGTCGAGCCCGCCGTACAACGCGCCGACCACTAGGCCGCCCAGGAGCGGGAGCGCCTGCCGGCGGCGGCCCAGGAAGAGCAGCCCGATGTACGGGATCACCGGCAGGATGTCACTCGCTCCGTCGATGCGCACCAGCAGGGTCAGGCCGAGGGCAAGCCCGCCGAGTGCCGCGAGAACCCTGGCCGCCGCCGCGTCCCGGTCGAGTGAGTCGATGACCAGGCAGAGTCCCCCGAGGAAAAGGATCTGCGCCAGCGGTTCGCTGTAGTTGGACCGGCTGGTGAACTGTTCCGGCAGCGACAGGGCCAGAACGAGGGTGGCCAGCGGCGCCCACCGCGGCCCGGCCAGGCGGAAGGCCAGGCCGCCGAAGGCGAGCACCCCGCACGCCCCGAACACCGGGGCCATGGCCACGGCCGCCGTCGCACCGCCGGTCCAGAAGGCGGGCGCGAGCATCATCGGCAGCCCGGCCATGAACTCCGGCACGATGGTCTTGCCGATCTGGTAGAAGGCCGGGGAGTCGAAGTGGATCACTCTGTCGTTGAGGCCGAAGGCCGCGCGCGACTGCGGTATCGGCAGGGAGCCGTGGTGGGCGATCCAGTACCCGAACTGAAAGTAAGACGCCGGGTCGCGCATGACCATGATCTGCTGGGAGTGATAGATCATCTGATCGACGCCGAACGCGACCGCCACCGCGATCACGGCGACCACGCTCCACCACGGCGTGCGCCGGTGGCCCGGCGAGAGCACCGGCAGCGCTTCCTGCCACCGACCGGGAATCCAGCGCAGGCCGAGCACCACCGCGATTACCGCGAGCGGCACCGACAGCGCCAGCATGGGCACCGGCGAGAAATGCCCCGCGAGCAGCAGCGGCAGCCCGGCCAGCAACCAGCCCATCACCAGCAAGGCCGGCAGCACGGACAGCCGCCCGAGCAGCCGGCCAGCGGCGTCTCCGACAGCCGGCGGGGTCTCGGGGACGGCTTGGGGCGCCGCGGAGCCCGACTTCTCGGCCCGGGTGCCGACACTCATCCCGGGGCCTCCTTAGAGTTGGTGCTGTCGGATCCGGCGCGAAACAGCATGATGCACCGTCACGGTCGGGAACGATCCCGTAACCGCTTCGCTCGGGGCCAGGACGCGCCGTTTCGAGGGGATCTATCGTACGCGTCCCACAGCAGAACGGTATCCCGCACGGACAGCCGAGGGCCGTGGTAAACCGAGTCCAGGGCGGGCGCGGTAGCTTCCGCGGCGATGACCTCCGCGGCCGCAAGGCGGCGGCTGCTCCCCCGCCGACCAGCGCGGTGCCCGGACGCGAACAAAATGCTGCCTGCGGTCCTGCGGATGCCCATGGCTGCGGAGACTATCGGACGAGGCGCGCGCGCAGACCAGTGCTCTCCCCGTCGGTGTATGGGCGCAAAGGGGGCTGCTGTCAGAACCACGGCCCTAATTATGGCCCGCGTGCAGGGGCCGCCCCGACCGGAAGTCCCGGTACGGCGCACGCCGACGGCAGGATTTGCCGTGATCTTACTGGCGCCAGGCCAGCACCTGGCCGATCTGGAACGAGGGCCGGCCGAAGAGCCCGGTCAGGTACCGCCCTACCGGCGACGCCGGGCCGGTCACCGCGACGACGGCAGCGGGCCGCAGGTAATTCAGATCCGCGCGGATCTCCGCCTGCCCGGGGGCGTGGGAATGCGGCGAGCCGGTCCAGAGCGCGTCCAGGTACATGAAGAAGGCATGGATTCTGGGCGGGCCGAAGTACTCGAGGGTGGCGTGCCCGTTCGGGGCGGGCCCGACGAACCAGCCGCCTTCGAACGACGCGGGCTGGCCGGTGGCCGCCTGCCAGCGCAACGGCTCGGGACGGTGCGAGTAGGGGACGGGCACGATGAGCACGCGGGCGTCTGGAGCAAGCCGCAGCCGGGCGAAGGCCGCCTGCCAGCCAGCCGGCACCGGCGAGACCGGGCCCGCCTGCAACGGCAGCGG
>JASHPR010000648.1 GCA_030038015.1 Streptosporangiaceae bacterium | reverse complement strand
GGGGCGGGCCGGCCGGGATCCGGCGCGCCCGGGCCGGGGCCCGGCCCGCCAGCCCCCGGCCCGGCGATGAGCTCGGCGGCCTGCTGGCCCTGGTGGCACGCGGCGACCCGGACGCCTACGCGGCCGTGTACGACCGCATGGCCGGGCAGGTCCTCGGCATCGTGCTGTCGGTGGTCCGCGACCCGGCACAGTCCGAGGAGGTCGCCCAGGAGGTCCTGCTCGACGTGTGGCGTTCCGCCGCACGGTTCGACCCGGAGCTGGGCAGCGCGGCCGCCTGGGTGATGACCCTGGCCCACCGGCGGGCCGTGGACCGGGTGCGGTCGGAGCAGAAGGC
The DNA here is from genome assembly GCA_030038015.1 of Streptosporangiaceae bacterium. Classification (GTDB taxonomy): domain Bacteria; phylum Actinomycetota; class Actinomycetes; order Streptosporangiales; family Streptosporangiaceae; genus JASHPR01. Next base: position 9,224 of record JASHPR010000648.1, on the reverse strand, counting down.
GGCAGAACGCGAGCTGCGCGTGGCGGCGGCGGAGGTTGCCTACGACGAGGTGACCGAGGCGGTCGAGGCCAGGCTGGACCGGGAACGGGTGCGGCGGTGCCTTGGGTCCCTCACCGAGCTGCAGCGGGAGTCTGTCACCCTCGCCTACTACGGCGGGTACACCTACCGTGAGGTGGCTGAGCTGCTCGGCGTCGCGGTCGGCACGGTGAAGACGCGGATGCGCGACGGCCTGATCAGGCTCCGCGACTGCCTGGGGGTGGACCTGTGAGGCACCGGATCCGGCGCGGCGGCGACCCGCACACCCTGGCCGGCGCCTACGCCATGGACGCGGTGCCAGAACCCGACCGGGCCGCGTTCGAGCGCCACCTGGCGGGCTGCGAGTCGTGCCGGCAGGAGGTCCGCGGGCTCAGGGAGGCGGCGGCCGCCCTGGCCGCCGCCACGGCCGTGCGGCCGCCCCCTGCACTCAGGGACGCGTCGCTGCGCGCCGCCGGGCGGACCAGACAGCTTCCCCCAGCCGCCGCCCGGGCGCCGGGCTCCCGGCGGGCGGCGCGGCCACGTCGCCTGGCGGGCTGGCGGCCAAGGCTGGGCGTGGTGCTGGCCGGCACCCTGGCCTGCGTGTTCGCCGTCGTGGCCGTCGTGGCGGGGCTGTCCGCCTACGGCATGCGCAGCAGGCTCGATCAGGCCCAGGGCCATGACCGGGAGGTCGCGCTGGTGCTCGGCGCGCCGGACGCCACGATGATGAGCGCGCATGTGGCCACCGGGGGCACCGCGACCGTGGTCATGTCCCACCGCGAGCGTGCCCTGGTGTTCACGGCGGCCGACCTGCGGGTGCTGCCGTCGTCGGAGAGCTACGAGCTGTGGCTGATGGGGTCGGCCGGCAGCAGGCCGGCCGGCATGATCAGCATGTCCGGGCGCGGCAGGATGGCCGGTCCCATGGTGGTCGCCGGCCTGTCGGCCGGCGACCGCGTCGGGCTGACCGTCGAGCCCGCCAGCGGGTCACCGCAGCCGACCTCACCCCCGGTGGTGGTGATCCGCCTGACCGGCTGACGCCCGCGGCGCACGCCCCCGGCCCGGGATTCGCGCCGGCGGAGCGGCATCGTGGTGCCGTTACTGTTCCTCTAGCAGCAGCGTGGGCTCCACCACATCGAAAACGGACGGTCAGGAGGCACCTCCCGATGACTGCAGGGCCGGTCACCGCCGCGGCCGCGGGCACCTGGACGCTGGGCGACCTGGTGGTGAACCGGATGGGGTTCGGCGCGATGCGGCTGCCGCAGACCGGGCGCGCGCTGGTTGCCGGCGCGGCGCCCAGCGACCGCGAGCGGGCCATCGCGGTGCTGCGCCGCGCGGTTGAGCTCGGGGTCAACCACATCGACACGGCCGCGTTCTACTTCTCGCCGCTGCGCTCGGCCAACGAGCTGATCAACACCGCGCTGGCGCCGTACCCCGGCGACCTGGTCATCGCCACCAAGGTGGGGCCCAGCCGGGACGCGTCGGGCGACTGGGCCGACGCGGCCACGCCCGGCCAGCTTCGCGGCCAGGTGGAGGAGAACCTGCGCCAGCTCGGCCGGGATCACCTCGACCTGGTGAACCTGCGGGTGATGCCGAGCATGGCGTCGGTCGCCGAGCACTTCGGCGCGCTGGCCGAGCTCCGTGACGCCGGGCTGATCCGGCACCTCGGCATCTCCGGCGTGACGCCCGGCCAGCTCGCCGAGGCCCAGGCGGTCGCGCCGGTGGCCTGCGTGCAGAACCGCTACGGCATCGGGGCCGACCCGGAGGCCCACGACTTCGTGGACGCCTGCGGGCGGCAGGGCGTGGCGTTCGTGCCGTTCTTCGCGATCGCGGGCGGAGGCGGGGGCGCGGGCGTGACCGGCAGCGAGCACGAGGAGGTGCAGGCCGTCGCCCGCGCGCACGGGGCGACGCCGGCCCAGGTCCGGCTGGCCTGGACGCTGCAGCGGGGGCCGCACGTGCTGGCCATCCCGGGCACCGGCAACCCCGGCCACCTGGCCGCCAACGTCGCGGCGGGCGCGCTGCGGCTCACGCCGGAGCAGATGACCCGGCTGGGGTCGCTTCCCGGCGGGCCTGCGGGCGCGCCGGGCGTGGCACGATGATGGCTTCTACCGGATGCACATCCGCCGGGGCGGCGGACTAAGTTGGGGAGCCGTGAAAGCATCTCCAGAGGCGCAGCTGCGGCTGCTTGAGCTTGCTGACCTAGACGCCGAGCTGAGCCGGCTCGAGAACCGGCGCCGTGGGCTCCCCGAGCACGCCGAGCTTGAGCGGCTTGACCGGCGCGATGCCGAGCTGCGCGACACCGTCGCGTCCCTCGAGGCTGAGCAGGGCGACCTCAAGCGCGCGCTGGGCAAGGCCGAGGCGGATGTGGAGCAGGTGCGCAGCCGCATCGACCGGGACCGCAAGCGGCTGGACGCCGGGCAGGTCTCGTCCCCCAGGGAGCTGGAGAACCTGCAGTCCGAGATCGAGTCGCTCACCCGCAGGCAGTCCGACCTCGAGGAGATCGTGCTCGACGTCATGGAGCGCCAGGAGGCCGCGCAGAGCAGGCGCGAGGCCGCCGCGGCGGAGCGGGCGGAGATCGCAGCCGCCCGCGACGTGGTCACCGCGCGGCGGGACACCGCCCTGGCCGAGATCGGGGAGCAGGCGGGCAAGGCCGGCGACCGCCGGGCGGCCGTGGCCAGCGAGGAGCCCCCGGACCTGCTCACCCTGTACGAGCGGATGCGGGAGCAGCACGGTGGCGTCGGCGCGGCCGCGCTGCGCGCCGGCCGCTGCGAGGGCTGTCACCTGTCACTGAACAGGGTGGACCTGAACAACATCAGGGCAGCCGACCCCGACGAGGTGCTGCGCTGCGAGGAGTGCCGCAGGATCCTGGTCCGCACGCCCGAGTCGGGGCTGTGAGCGGGGGAGTCTGAGTGGGCCGTCCCCCCGGGCCGCCGCCGGCCGCCGCCCGCGGGCTCATCGTCGAGGCGGACGGCGGCTCACGCGGCAACCCGGGCCCGGCAGGCTACGGCGCGGTCGTGCGCGACCAGGCGACCGGCGAGGTTCTCGCCGAGATGAGCGAGAGCCTGGGCACGACCACCAACAACGTGGCCGAGTACTCGGGCCTGCTGGCAGGCCTGCGTGCCGCGGCGGACCTCGCGCCAGGGGCCGACACCGAGGTGCGGCTGGACTCCAAGCTGGTCGTGGAACAGATGTCGGGGCGCTGGCAGATCAAGGACCCCAACCTCCGCTCGCTGGCCCGCTCGGCGCAGCAGCAGGCCCAGCGGCTCGGGCGGGTCTGGTACGTGTGGGTGCCCAGGGCGCGCAACGCCCGCGCCGACCGGCTGGCCAACCAGGCCATGGACGCGGCGGCAGGCACCCGCGGGCCGGGCAGCCAGGGCCCGCCGCGGCGTCAACGTTCAGGATCCGTCGCCGAGGACCCGGCCGGGGCAGGGGATTCCGGCGATCCTGCGGCGGCCAGGGGGTGGGGACCCCCGCGGGGGCAGGCGACAACGACGCTGCTGCTGCGGCATGGCGAGACCCCGCTGTCCGCGGAGCGCCGGTTCGCCGGGCGGGGCGACATCCCGCTGACGGAGGCCGGCCGGGCGCAGGCAGCGGCCGTGGCCGCCCGGCTGGCCGCCCGCGGCGGCATCGAGGCAGTCGTGACCTCGCCGCTGGCACGGGCGCGGCGGACGGCCGAGGCGGTAGCCAGGGCGACCGGCGCGCCGCTGCAGGCCGACGACGACCTGGCCGAAACCGATTTCGGCAAGTGGGAGGGCCTCTCGTTCTTGGAGGCCTCGGAGCGGTGGCCGGACGAGGTCTCGGCCTGGCTCCGCAGCGTGGACGCCGCCCCGCCGGGCGGCGAGAGCTTCGCCGTCGTGGGCCGCCGGGTGAACGCCGCGCTGGACCGGCTGCTGGCCGCCCGCACGTCCGGCACGCTGCTGCTGGTCAGTCACGTCACGCCGATCAAGATGCTGGTGTGCCGGGCGATGCTCGCGCCGCCGGCGGCGCTGTTCCGGCTGCACCTGGACGTCGCCTCGCTGTGCGAGGTCGCCTGGTTCGCCGACGGCCCGGCGGTCGTGCGGTCGCTCAACGACACCGCGCACCTGGGCGAGGCTGGCCGGTAGCGGCCTATCCTGGAATGTGCAGCGGGCGAGCTGGCCGGGCGGCCGCGGCGTTTGCCTGGGGCTCCGGTTCCGGGCGGCGCCGAGGAAGGTCCGGGCTCCGCAGGGCAGGGTGGTCGGTAACGCCGACCCGGGGTGACCCGCGGGACAGTGCCACAGAAAATAAACCGCCCCCGGATCCGTCCGGGGGTAAGGGTGAAACGGCGGTGTAAGAGACCACCAGCGCCCGGAGTGATCCGGGCGGCTAGGTAAACCCCACCCGGAGCAAGGTCAAGAGGGGGGCGCGCAGGCGTCCCCTGCGCGAGCGCTCGAGGGCGGCCCGCCCGATGCTCGCGGGTAGACCGCACGAGGCTGCCGGCAACGGCAGCCCTAGATGGATGGCCGCCGGCCCGCGCTTGGCGCGGGTGCACAGAACCCGGCCTACAGGCCAACTCGCCCGCTGCCTAAGGCCCTGGCCTGCGGCTCAGCAGATTTCAAGATCGCTCGGGGCACATTGGGGCACATGCAGTGCGCAAGTTGCCCGGTGACGTGGTGTGGGACGACCCGGACTGGCTGGCTCCGAAGGCGTAGGTGGCCAGGCACGCGACGGCACGTTCGAGATCTTTAAAGAGCTGCGGCGCCGGCGGCGAGCGGCGGTCATCTGATTCTCGTGACGCCGTGCCGTGGAGCCGGATAATCGGGATATGGGGGAGCTCCCGGCCGGGACGATCACGATGCTCTTCAGCGACATCGAGGGGTCGACCAGGCTGCTGAGCCGGCTGGGTGAGCGCTACGGTGAGGCGCTGCTGGCTCAGCGGGCGCTGCTGCGGGCGGCGTTCGCCAGCCACGGCGGCCGGGAGATGGGAACCGAGGGCGACAGCTTCTTTGTGGTGTTCGCCTCGGCCGCCGACGCGGTGGACTGCTGCGTGGTGGCGCAGCGGGCGCTGGCCGGGCACGACTGGCCGGCCGAGGCGGCAGTACGGGTGCGGATGGGCCTGCACTCCGGGGAGCCGGTTCGTCACGAGGACGGATACGTGGGGATGGACGTGCACCGGGCGGCGCGGATCGCGGCGACCGCGCACGGCGGCCAGGTGGTGCTGTCGGAGGCGACCAGGCTGCTGGTGGCCTCGCGGCTGCCGGCTGGGGTGTCCGTCAAGGATCTGGGCTTTTACCGGCTGAAGGACCTTGCCGCGCCGGAACGCATCTACCAGCTTGTCGTGCCCGGCCTGCCGGACCGGTTTCCGCCGCTGAAGAGCCCGCTGGCGGAGGCGCCGGGGGCCGTCACCCCCGCCGGGTCGGTGCCCATCGTGGGACGGATCGCCGAGCGGAAGACCCTGCTGGCCGCGTACGCGGACGTGGCGGCCGGCCGGTCACTGGTGCTGCTGATCACCGGGGCGGCTGGCATCGGCAAGACCAGGCTCGTCGAGGAACTCTGTGCCCAGGCGGCGTCGGCCGCGGGAGGGGCGCAGGTCCTGGTCGGGCAGTCGGCGCCGCTGGCAGGCGCCGCGCTCGCGTACGGGCCGTTTGTGGACGCGCTGCGCGATCACGCGGGATGGCTGCTCGCCGACGATGACCCGGGCAACATGCTCGCCGCCCGGCACCGCCTCTTCGTGCGGGTGCTTGAGCTGCTGGCGGCCCTGACGGCCCAGTCACCGGTGCTGCTCGTGCTGGAAGACCTGCACTGGGCCGATGAATCCTCCCGCGACCTGCTGTCGTTCCTGGCCGTCCGGTTGCGCGACCGGCCGGTGATGATGGTCGGCACGCTGCGCGAGGAGGAGCTGGCGGGCCGCGTCGGGCAGTGGCTGGCCGAACTGGAGCGGCGCCCGGGCGTGACCCGGCTGCGGCTGCGGCGCCTGCCCGACGGCGAGATCGCTGAGCTGGTCAGCGAGCTGCTGCCAGCCGCGGCCGCCAGCGAGGAGCGGGTGGCGGCGGTGGTCGCCGCCGCCGGCGGCAACCCGCTGTACGCCAGGGAACTGGCGTACGCAGGCCCGCACGCGCTGCCCTCCTCGATCTCCGACGCCGTGCTGGCCAAGGCGGCCGGCCTCACGGCGCAGGCCAGGGCGGTGGTCGAACAGGTCTGCGTCGCCGATGGCGGCATGTCCCATGACCTGCTGGCCGCGACCGTCGCGCTCCCGGAGAAGCGCCTGCTGGCCTCGACCCGCCGGGCCGTCGCCTCCGGGTTGCTGGTCGCCGCCGGTGACGGGTACGCCTTCGGCCACGCGCTGATCCGGCAGGTGCTTTACACCCATCTGCTGCCGGGCGACCGGCGGCAGCTGCACCGCCGGCTCGCGGAAGCCCTTGCTCTCCAGGCGGACTCCGATCCCGGTCTCCTGGCCCAGCACTGGCACCTGGCGGGCTGCCCGGACCGGGCCGCGCCCGCGGCCGTCGTGGCGGCGCGTCACGCGGTGTCGGCGCGTGCCTACCCGGAGGCCGTCCGTTCCTACGCGCTGGCCATCGAGCTGGCGGCCTGGCTGCCGGAGTCCGGCCCCGCCCTGACGGAGGAGGCGGCACAGGCGGCGAGCTGGGCGGGTGACCCAGATCGCGGCGCCGCATGGGCGGAGCAGGCGCTCGGCCAGTCCGGCGCGGCAAGCCCGGCCGACCGGGCCCGGCTGCTGGAGCGCATCGGGCGTTACCGGTATGAGGCAGGAGACCTCAACGCCGCCGTCCAGGCCACCGGGCAGGCAGTGGAACTGCTTTCCGATGGCCAGCCGTCTGCGCTGCGTGCCCGGGTGCTCGCCGCGCTAGCGACATGGCGCATGCTGCTCGGCCAGTTCGGCGAGGCGCTGCCGATCGCGGTGCGCGCGGTCGCGGAGGCGCAGCAGGCCGGCGCGGTCGCGGAGCTTGCGCACGGCCTGGCGACACTGGGCGTCATCCAGGCAGCCCGCGGCGAGCCTGACGCCGGGATGGCGGCGCTGCGCAGGTCGTTCGCGCTCGCCCGCCGCACCAGCAACGTTGAGGACGTTGTCCGGGCCGCGGCCAACCTCATGTACCTGCTGATCATGGCCGGCCGCTTCGCGGAGGCGCTCAAGGTGGCGCGGACCGGGCAACGGGCGGCCAGGTCCATGGACGCGCCGCCGGCGCTTACGTCGGTGCTGGACAACAACACCGCCGGAGCGCTCCACCTGACCGGGCGGTGGCGGCAAGCCGATCAGCTGCTGGCTGAGGCGCTCGGGGAGTCGGAGGGAACGATCACCAGCTACCTGGAACTGGGACAGCTGGAACTCGCCGTTGGCCGGGGCGACGTCCAGCGGGCGGCCAAACTCGCCGCGGTCCTCGAAAAGGCGCCCGCAGATCCCGGGCTGATCGGCCCTCTGCACGCTTGTCTCGCCGAACAGGCGCTCTACGCCGGCGACCTGGCCAGGGCGGCCGGTGAGGTCCTGGACGGGCTCGCCGCGCTGGCGGGCACGGGCTGGTCCGAGGAGGAGATCCGGCTGCTGGCCGCCGGGGCCCGGGTTGCCGCTGACCTGGCAGCGCTGCCCGTCGCGGCGCAGCCGACGGACCTGCCGGAGTCCTGGGCGGCGGCGGCCGCCACCTTCGGCGGCCGGGCGCGGGCGATCAGGGACCGGGGCAGCGCCGGCCGGCCGGCCGTTGCCGCGTTCGCGGCGCAAGCGGCTGCCGAGCAAGCCCGGGGCCGCGGCACCGACGACTGGCCTGCCTGGAGCGCCGTGGCTGATGCGTGGCGGGTTGCTGGCCAGCCGTACCGGGAGGCATACGCGCGGCTGCGTGAGGCAGCGGCCGCGGCCCGGGCTGGACCGCGCGAACGAGCGGCCAGTGCCCTGAACGCGGGCGAGGCGCTGGCCCGCGAACTCCCGTCCGCTCCCCTGCTCGACCTCGCCGGGCTACTGGCGGGGCGTGCGAAGCTGGCCCCGGGGGCCGGTCAGCCAGCATCCCGCGCCGCGGTCCGCTCGCAGTTCGGCCTCACCAACCGGGAAGCCGACGTGCTCGTTCTCCTCGCCAATGGTTCCAGTAACGGAGAGATCGCGCGGGCATTGGGCATCACTGAGCGCACGGTCTCCGTGTACATTTCCCGGATGTCTGCCAAAATCGGGGTGCGTGGCCGCGGCGAATTGGCGGCATTTGGCACCCGCCTGGTGCTGACCCAGTCCTCGCTGCGCGCCGGGCTCACGCGATCGGAGGGGGAGCCCAGTGCCGCCGGAACAGAGCCTTTGGCTGCAGATCGGGACTGACCCCACCCCCTGGGTCCTCGCCGATACCGACTACGGCTCGCTGCCGGCGCAGTTGGAACACGCCACGAGTCCGATCGTGCTGGCGGTGGTCTCCCCGCTCCAGGGCCAGCTTGTGCTGTCTCCGCGGGCCGCCGGATCGTTCTCGCTGCTTGGCTCGCCCTCGGTTGGCGGCCCGCACCCGGTTGGCGACCCGCTATCGGTCGGCGGCCCGCACCCGGTCGGCGATGCTCCCGCCGCTCAGACGACACCGGTGGTGTACCTCCCATCGGTGATCGCTGGCAACCCGGGCTCCCCGGTCAACGTGCTGGAGCCCGGCAGCGATCTGGCGGCGGTGGCGCAGAACATTATCGACGCGATGAACAACGGCACTGTCCTCACTCTTCAGGTTGTGGAGCGGGACATCATCGACGCGACGGACGTCACCAACGCCATAAAGAGCGGCACTCCCATCTCTTCTGAGATCAGCGCCCGCTCGGGCAGCGGGGTCCTGGTGCTGAACGGTGCCACCTTGGCCTTCGCCGTCCTTGCACAGGTCGCCACGCAGGCTGGCCAATCCGGGCCACATCCCGCTTAGCTGGCGCGACCGGAACGCGACGGCGCGTTCAAGGTTCTTGAAGGCTCGCGCGGTGCAAAGGGGCAGCACGGCCGGCCTTTGTCGTGGCAGCACCGAACCATGGGGCGGTCAGCTTCCTTTCGCTGTCCGCGCCGGTGGCCGAAGCTCTACGACCGCGTTCCTGACCCGGCCCCGCACCGCAGGGTAAGGCACTCAGCACGCGGGCGGGCATTGTCTGTGCAGTTTCCGAAGCGCGGTCGCCGCTGCTATTTGCGCGTTTTATCGTCGGCCGCAGAGAAGTGCCCTTGCGGGCAAGATTGGCCCACAACGCCTAGGCCGGCAACTCCAGTTATGGCGTCCGGCGCGATATTTGATCACTCCATGTCTGATCATCGT
>JASHPR010000647.1 GCA_030038015.1 Streptosporangiaceae bacterium | reverse complement strand
GCCGGGCTGCGGCGGCTGGAGGTGCTGCACGGCAGGCCGCCGCTGACCGACCCGGCGGCCTGGCGGGTGGCGGGTCACCCAGGTCATGCCGCGCCCCGGCTGGACGTGGTCACCGGCGAGCGGCGGTTCGGTTCCGACCTGCAGCTGCCGGGGATGCTGTACGGTGCCGTGCTGCGGCCGCCGTCGCCCGAGTGCACGCTGCGCGCCGCCGACACCAGCCGGGCCGCGGCGCTGCCCGGCGTGACCGTGGTCCGCGAGGGCGGGTTCGTCGGGGTCACCGCGCCCGACCCGGCGACGGCCCGCCAGGCGGTGGCGGCGGTCAGGGCGGAGTGGGACCAGCCGCCGGCCGGGCCCGCCGAGATGGCAGGCTACCTGCGCGAGCACCCGACGGCCGGGCAGGGCTGGGAACGGGCGGTGAGCCGCTCGGCTGGGGATGCCGACGCCGCCCTGGCCGCCGCGGCGGTCACCGTGGAGGCCACCTACACCACCGCCTACCTGGCCCACGTGCCGCTGGAGACGTCGGTGGCCCTGGCTGACTGGGATGACCAGGGCCGGCTGACCGTGTGGGCCGGGTGCAACGTCCCGTTCGCGGTGCGGTCGCAGCTGGCCGGCGCGCTGGGCCTGGACGAGGCGGACGTGCGGGTGCTCGTGCCGCCGACCGGGGGCGGGTTCGGCGGCAAGCACGGCGGCGCCGCGGTCGAGGCCGCCCGTCTCGCCCGCGCCGCCGGGCGGCCGGTCATGGTGCACTGGAGCCGCGCCGAGGAGTTCACCTGGGGCTACCTGCGGCCGATGGCCGTGATCGACATCCGGGCCGGAATCGATGCTTCAGGCTCCATCGCCGGGTGGGATTTCGCTGACATCAACGCCGGCGGCCAGGGCATGGCATTCCCCTATCACTGCGGCAGCTGGCGGGTCAGGTACCAGCCCGCGGCGTCGCCGCTGGCTCAGGGTCCCTACCGGGCGCTGGCGGCAACAGCGAACACTTTCGCCCGTGAGTCATGCGTGGACGAGCTCGCCCACGCGGCAGGAGCCGGCCCGCTGGGCTTCCGGCTCGCCCGGCTGGCCGATGAGCGGCTCGCCGACGTCCTGCGCGCCGCCGCCGCCCGGTTCGGCTGGGCCCCGGCGGGCGGGGCGCAGCCCGCCGGGCTGGGCTGGGGCTGCGCGGCCGGGCTGGAAAAAGACGGCCGGGTCGCCACCTGCGCCGAGGTCCGCGCCGGCCCCGGCGGCCAGGTCAGCGTGACCAGGCTGGTCACCGCGTACGAGTGCGGCGCGGTCGTCAATCCCGACACCGTGGCCGCCCAGGTCGAAGGCGGCACGGTCATGGCGCTCGGCGGCGCCCTGTTCGAGCAGGTCAGCCTCGATCATGGCCGGCTGGCCAGCCCGCGGCTGGCCGGCTACCGGGTGCCGCGGTTCAGCGACGTGCCCGACATCGACGTCGTGCTGGTCGACCGCACGGACATCCCGTCCGCGGGGGCCGGCGAGACGCCGCTGGTCGCGGTCGCGCCCGCGATCGCCAACGCCATCTTCGCGGCCACCGGCCGGCGGCTGCGCTCGCTTCCGCTGATCCCGGGCGGGTCGCTGCCGCCCGCGGGATGAGCACGCGACGGCAGAGGAGCAAGGCAATGATCATCGACGTGCACGCGCATTACTACCCGCCGCGGTACCTGGAGCTGATCGGCCGGCCGGGCCTGCCGCCGGCCGCGGCGGCCGCGCTGGCCGGGCAGGGCATCGGCGGCCGCCTCGCCCTGCTGGACCGGGCTGGGATCGACACCCAGGTGCTCTCGGTGTCCCAGGCCCAGCCGTACCTGCCGGATCCGGCGGCCGCCGCGGAGGCGGCCAGGGTGGCCAACGAGGAGTACGCGACGCTCTGCGACGCGCATCCCGGCAGGTTCCTTACCTTCGCCACCTTGCCGCTCCCGCACGTCGGCCAGGCGCTGGCGGAGATCGGCCGGGCCGCCGCGATCCCGTCGGTCGCCGGCTTCACCATAGGCTGCAGCGTCGCCGGGCGGCAGCTCGACGACCCGCTCTTCGAGCCGGTGTTCGCCGAGCTCGCCGGGCGCGGCGCGGTGGTGTTCCTGCATCCGGTCGGCCAGGAGGAGACGCCGTGGCTCGCCGGGCACAACCTGGCCTGGCTCGTCGGGGCGCCGTTCGAGGACACCGCCGCCGCGCTGCGGCTCGTGCTGTCCGGCACGCTTGACCGCTTCCCCGGCCTGACGTTCATCGTCCCGCATCTCGGCGGCACGATCCCGTTCCTGATCGCGCGGGTCAGCCGCAAGAGCGCTGCCGAGATCGGCAAGGGGCTGCACGCCATGTACTACGACACGGTGTCCGGCTCAGCCGAGGCGCTGGCCAGCGCCTGCCGGGTGTTCGGCGCGGGCCGCCTGCTGTTCGGCACCGACTATCCGTACTGCGACGAGCCGCTGTTCCGGCACCACCTGTCGTACCTGAGCGAGGCCGGGCTGGACCAGGGCGAGCTGGGCCAGGTCACCGGCGGCACGGCGGCCGCCCTGCTGGGCGCGGTGGGCACCGCCGCGTGACGGCACCCGGGGCAGCCCCCGGCGCGCGGTCCTCGTCCTGGCCCTCCTTCCGTCACGCCCGCGATCGCGCTGCCCAGTAGCCGAGCAGCGCGGCGAGCGCCAGCGCGCTGCGGGGCGCATAGGCGATGCGCCATAGCCCGCCGTGGGCAGCGGCGTATGCCTCGTCCTGCCACGGGTGGGCATGCGCCGGCCCGGCGGTGTGCAGGTCATGCACGAGCAGCGCGGCCATCAGCACCCTGGTGGTGGCGGGCTCGAAAATCTCGGCCCCGAACCGGTGCGCGCCGGCGTACGCGGCGGCCAGGGCACGGTTCTTCATCACCGACTGGGTCCGGGTCGGCGGGGCAACGTTGAGCGACACGGTCGTCCCGGCCTCCCGCGCGACGGTGGCCCGCCACCGCTGCAGCCGCTTTGCCAGTGCATAGTTGGGGCCTTGCTGGGCTACCAGGCTGTCGTTGATGCCGGGGTCAGCGCCGGGCGCGTAGGCCGGGCGCAGCAGCCTGCCGCCGGACAGCGTGCGCAGCGGCCAGCCGGCCAGCTTGGCGGCACGCGGCCGGGCCGCGTAGGCACGGGCGGAGTGGGCGACCGCGTCAGCCGGGACGGCAAAGACGTCGGTTGGCGTGGCCAGGAACGCCAGCGCCAGCTCGTTGCGGGCCGCCTGCAGCCGCACGGTGAGCGCGTCCGCCGCGCAGCACACCGCAACGTTCGCTGCGCCGTCGGCGTAGACGTAGTTGCCGATCACCAGCGGGCCGTCCAGGCCGGCCAGCCAGCCGGCAGCGGCCGGGACCTCCCGGACCAGGTTCAGGCCCGCCCGCTGTGCGATGCCCTCCCCGCCGCCGCCCGGGGCCTCCCCGGTCACCGGGATCAGCAGCGTGCCGGCGCCGCGCTGGGCCATCCGCAGCACCCGCTCCCACACCGGCGGGCTGGGCAGGTCAATGCCCGCCACCCGGGCACCCCAGCGCAGCAGCACCTCCACCGGGCCCACCTCTGCGCCCGCCCCGAGCGCAACCACCGTATGGCCCGGCAGGGGCAGCCACTCCGGATGCGCCGCGACCTCCCGCACGGCTTCCGCGCACGACGGCTCGATGATCCCGCCGTTTACCCACGTGTCGAGCTGGCGCGCCAGGGCGTCGCCGCGCAGCCGCTCGCCACGGCAGGGCAGCGACAGTTCGGCCTCTCTCTGCCCGGTGCCCGGCACGCTGACCGTGCCGATGGAGGCCGGCGCGGGCGCCGACAGCAGGGCATCCAGGCCCGTCTCCGCGCCGCCCGGCCACCCGACCCGCATCCGGGCGTGCGCCGACCCCAGCCCCTCGCGGGCAATCGACAGCGCGGCGGCCTTCGACGGCAGCCCCGCTTCCACCAGACGGCGGAAGTGGCTCAGGTAGCCGGAACGCCAGTTCTTCTCCTGCTGCGCGTCACGGGCACCCGCCGGGTCCACCGGGCGCAGCGCGTCGGCAACGACCGCCCGGCCCAGCGCAGACGTGCTCCGCCGGCCGTCCGGGGACAAGGGGAACACCACCCCGTCCGTTTCCTCGCTCTCCATCCATCTGGCTCCCTGTGATCAGCGCCGGGCACGCGCGGGAATCGGCTGCTCGCCGTCCCTTCCAGGATGCGCCGGAATCCCCGCGGCATCACCGGGGATCCGCGTCAAAGGCGTACCCGGTGAGCCGGCACCATCAGGCCAGAGCCAGGGCGATGGCGTGCAGGGCCAGCCCCACGCCCGCCCCGACCACGGTGCCGTTGATGCGGATGAACTGCAGATCGCGCCCGAGCAGCAGCTCGAGCTGGCTTGATGTCTCGGCGGCGTCCCAGCGCTCGATGGTCCCCGTGACCAGGTCGGCGAGCTCGTCGTGGAACTGGTCGGCGAATGTCCTGGCCCCCGACTCGACCACACGCTCAAGGCTCTCCCGGATGCGGCGGTCTGACTCCACGCGCCGGCCGGCGGCCGCCAGCGCCTCGGCCAGCCGGCGGCGGAGCTCGGAGCCCGGGTCGGCCGCCTGGGCCCGCAGCGCGTCCTTGGACTTCTGCCACAGCGATGAGGACCAGTCCCGCAGCTCGGCGCTGCCCAGGACGGCGCGCTTGAGGTTCTCACCGCGCTCGCGCAGCTCGGGGGACGTCTCCAGGCGCTCGGGGAGCCCGGCGATCCACTCCTCCAGCTCACGGCGGGTCTCGTCGTGGGGGTTGGCGGCCATCTCCGCCAGCCGCTGGCGCAGGCGGGCGAACAGGCGGTCGAAGACCAGCCGGTAGACCGCGTCGGGCACCCAGCGGGGTGCCTCGCTCTCGAACCGGTCACGCAGCTCCTCGTGATGGTCGGCGAGATAGCGGTCGGCGGCGGACATGATGGTGCTGAACACCTCGGCATGATGGCCGCCCGCGAGGATGGCCCGCAGGGCCCGCCCGGCCAGCGGCGCGACCTCGACGGCGTCCGCCGCCCGGGTCAGTTCGGCGGTGAACAGCCGCTGGACATCCTCGTCGCGGAGGGCCTCGGCCACCTCGACCACGAAATCAGCGGCATGACGGCTGAAGCGGGCGGCGTTGGCCCCGTCGGCCAGCCATGCCGCCAGGCGGGGGACAAGGAGAGCGGAGCGGATCCGCTCGGCAAGAACATCGGCGTTGAGGAAGTTCTCCTGGACGAACTGGCCGAGGGTGACGGCGAACTGGTCCTTCCGCTCGACGATCACCGCGGTGTGCGGTATCGGCAGGCCCAGGGGATGGCGGAAGAGCGCCGTCACGGCGAACCAGTCCGCCGCCCCGCCGACCATGGAGGCCTCGGCGCCGGCCTGCACGTAGCCAAGGAAGGTCCCGTGGACGCCGGCCAGGGTCACGGCCACGAACAGGGCCGTTACCCCCACCAGCAGGGCGGTGGCCCGGGCGCGCGCGGCGCGCAGGCGGCGCACCCGCAGTGCCGCTGACTCGCGGTCGAGTCTGCGCACCGGCGAGGCGGACCTCGCTGCGTCAGCTTCCATCAGAGAGCAGATCCGATCCTGCCGGCGACATTCACAGACTCACATCCTGGCGGAGCGGGACTGCAGGGTGGGCAAGAGGGCGAGGGCCAAGGGGTCGCGGCGATGACCAGGCGGTTACGTTCGGCGCGCTGGCCTGAGATCAGGCCCACCCGCCCGGGCGCAGCGCCCCGGCCATCGTGGCCACCCAGCCGCGTCATCGTGTACATGCTCCAGCACCGGGCGCGCGTGCACCAGGTCAAACCCGCTTCCTGGCGCCTCCTCGGCGCCGGCCATGCCGCAGCACTTCGACATTGATCCCGCGGCTGGAGGCCTGCGTGATCCGGCAGAAGGCGGTGGTCACCGTCAAACCCAGGTGCGGGCTGCCGTCAGCGCAGCGACGTGAACGCCGTCCGGATCTCGGCCGCGAACAGCTCGGGCTCTTCCCAGGCGGCGAAGTGGCCGCCCTTGCCGGCCTCGTGGAAGTAGGTGACGTTGGGGTACGACTTCTCGACCCAGCTGCGCGGGGTCCGCCAGATCTCGCCGGGGAACGTGGTGAACCCGACCGGGAGCTTGACCTCCGGGCGAGGCTGCCCGGCCGCATGAGCCGCGGCCTGGGTGTTCTCCCAGTACTCCCGGGCCGCCGAGGCCCCGGTGCCCGTCAGCCAGTACAGCGTGATGTTGTCGACGATCCGGTCCCGGGTGAGATGGCCCGAGGGCTGCCCGTCGAGGAAGGCGCGGGAGATCTTGCAGTAGCTGTCGGTGTCGTGGTCGAGCATCCAGGCCGCCAGGGCGACTGGTGAATCCAGCAGGGCGTAGCCGATCGTCTGCGGCCGCGTGTTCTGCTCGATGAGGTAGCCGTTGCCGCTGGTCCTGAATGCAGCGATCGCGTCGAGCGCCGCGCGTTCCTCCGCGGAGGGGTC